>JAPJRE010000069.1 GCA_030824725.1 Sphingomonas sp. | reverse complement strand
CTCCCCCCCTCGCCTTGGGCGAGCGGTCCCCCTCCCCGTTCCGGGGAGGAATTAGGGTACGCCGACCACCCCCGGAACCGGGGGTGCCCAGTGCCCGAATGACGCATTGCAGCATCACGATTTGGGGTGACACATGCCATGCGACATGCCTATAAGCCGTATTACTGGATTGAGCAAACGTAATATCGGGTGCGACCGTCCGGCGGCTGAAATTCGCGCTTTCTCGCGCTGCGAAGATGGGGGTCGATCATGACAAAATGGGTTTCCAAGGCGCGGATCGCGGTAGCGGCGGTGGCAATGCTGGCAACGGCGTCGTGCGGCGGCAGCGGCACTGCACCCAAGGCGCGGACCGAGTTCAACATCGGCTGGTCGATCTATGCGGGCTGGATGCCCTGGCCCTATGCCGAACAGGCCGGCATCGTGAAGAAATGGGCCGACAAATATGGGCTCAAGATCCACTTCACCCAGGTCAACGACTATGTCGAGTCGGTGAACCAGTTCAACGCCGGCAAGCTCGACGGCGTCACCGTCACCAACATGGACGCGCTCACCATCCCCGCCGCCGGCGGCAAGGATACCAGCGCCATCATCCTCGGCGACTATTCGAACGGCAATGACGGCATCGTCCTCAAAAACGCCAGGAGCCTGGCGGACATCAAGGGCCGCACCGTCTATCTCGTCGAGCTGTCGGTGTCGCACTACCTCCTCGCGCGCGGGCTCTCCACGGTGGGCCTGCAGCTTTCCGATGTGAAGACGGTCAACACCTCGGACGCGGACATCGTCGGCGCCTTCGCCAACCCGGCGGCTACCGCCGTGGTCACCTGGAACCCGCAGCTGACCGAAGTCGCAAAGCTGCCGGGCGCTGCCAAGCTGTTCGATTCGAGCCAGGTCCCCGCCGAGATCCTCGACCTGCTCGCGGTCGATACCGCGACGCTCAAGGCCAATCCGAACCTCGGCAAGGCGCTGGCAGGCATCTGGTACGAGACGATCCAGCTGATGCAGAAGAAGGACGCCGCCGGCGCCGCTGCCCGCGCCGCGATGGCCAAGCTGGCCGGTGCCACCCCGCAGGCATTCGACGCGCAGCTTGCCACCACCCATCTCTACGGCACGCCGCAGGATGCGGTTGCAGCGGTGAAGTCGCCGGCGATCGGCGCGACCATGGTGAAGGTGCGCGACTTTAGCTTCTCCAAGGGGCTGTTCGGCCAGGGCGCCAAATCGGCCGACGCGATCGGCATCTCGGTGCCGGGCAAGACGATCGGCGACGCGGGCAACGTCAAGCTGCGCTTCGACCCGACCTATATGGAGCTGGCCGCGGCCGGCAAGCTCTGAGGCCGGACTCCGTATGCGCTGGGTGAACATCCGACCCCGCCGCCGCACCGGCTGGCTGCTGGGGAGCCTGCCGCTGCTGCTGGCGGCGATCGTCTATCTCGTCGCCTCGGCAGCGCGGCACGCCGAGAACCCCTCGGACAAGCTGCTGCCCACGCCGGGCGCGATGGTCGAGGCGATGCACAACCTGCTCGCCCAGGCCGATCCGCTCAGCGGCAAGCTGCTGTTCTGGGCGGACACGATGGCCAGCCTCGAGCGGCTGGGCATGGCGCTCGGCATCTGCGCGCTTTCGGCGCTGCTCGTCGGCATGGTGCTGGGGGTGCTGCCCGCCGCGCGCGCCACCTTCGGCGCCTTCGTGACCACGATCGCGGTGATCCCGCCGATCGCGCTGCTGCCGGTGCTGTTCATCGTGTTCGGGCTGGGCGACACCGCCAAGGTCGCGCTGATCGTGATCGGCGTGACGCCCTTCCTGATCCGCGACCTCGCCGACCACATCACCGCGATCCCGCAGGAACAGCTGATCAAGGCGCAGACGCTCGGGGCCAGCAGCTGGCAGCTCGTACTGCGCGTCGCGCTGCCCCAGGCGCTGCCCCGGCTGATCGCCGGCATCCGCCTGTCGCTCGGGCCGGCCTGGGTATACTTGATCTCGGCCGAGGCGATCGCGTCGGACGTGGGGCTCGGCTACCGGATCTTCCTCGTCCGCCGCTATCTGTCGATGGACATCATCATCCCCTATGTCGCCTGGATCTCGATCCTCGCCATCCTGATGGACGTGGCGCTGGCGCAACTGAGCAAGCGCGCCTTCGCCTGGGCGCATGGAGCCGGCCGATGAGCGCGCTCCTCGCCTTCCAGAATGTCTGGCTCGAATATGGCGACAAGGTCGTACTCGAACGCGTCGACCTCGACATCGCCGAGCGCAGCTTCGTCTCGATCGTCGGTCCCTCGGGGGCGGGCAAGAGCAGCTTCCTGCGGCTCGCGCTCGGCCAGGAACGACCGACCCGCGGCAAGATCCTGCTCGACGGTACGCCGCTCCCCGGCGAATGCGGCCCCGATCGCGGCGTGGTGTTCCAGCGCTATTCGGTGTTCCCGCACCTGACCGCACTCAGGAACGTGATGTTCGAGCGCGAATGCGTCGGCGCGCCCTTCACCGCCAGGCTGTTCGGCGCCGCCCGCCGCCGGGCCCGCGACGAGGCCGCCGCGATGCTCGCCGAGGTGGGTCTGGGCGATGCGCTCGACCTCTATCCCGCCCAGCTTTCCGGCGGCATGCAGCAGCGGCTCGCCATCGCCCAGGCGCTGATCGCCCGGCCGCGCGTGCTGCTGCTCGACGAGCCGTTCGGCGCGCTCGATCCCGGCATCCGGCAGGACATGCACCGGCTGATCCTCAAGCTGTGGGACGAGCACGAACTCACCGTGCTGATGGTCACCCACGACATTTCCGAGGCGTTCAACCTCGGCACCCGCGTGCTCACCTTCGACAAGCGCCGCATCGATCCGCACGCCCCGCACCGCTTCGGCGCGACCGCCGTCTACGACCTCCACCTCACCCGCAAGCGGCGCGAGGCGATTGTCGAGGCGCAGCAGGAAGTATTACGATTGACAGAATCAGTAATAACCGGGAAAGAGGAATCACTGTGAAGGAACCCTCCTCCTCCCTCGCCCGGCTCAGCATGAGCCTGCCCGCCGAACTCTTCCGCCAGCTCGATGAAATGGTGGAGGATCGCGGGCTCCCCTCGCGCTCGCAGCTGATCGCCGAGCTGATCCGCGACGAGCTTGCCGAGCAGAGCGCCGCCTCGCGTCCCGAGGAGATGCTCGCGGGGACGATCACGCTGGTCTACCGCGCCGATCTCGGCCGTGTCCGCCATCAGCTAGCACAGACCCAGGCCGAGTATCTGAAGGAGGTCATCTCCTCGCAGCACGTCTTCCTGGAGGACGACCAGTCGCTCGAGGTGCTGCTGGTCCAAGGGCCGGCACGGCGCCTGCGCGACCTGTGCGACGCGCTGCGCAAGGTGCGTGGCGTGCAGCAGCTGCGCCTCTTCACCACCACCGCGCTGCTGCCCCCGCTCCACGAGCAGGACGAGGCGGCAGCCCCAACCGGGAGCAAGGCGGCATGAGCATTCTCGCCGACCCCAATGCCGCACGTGACCATGCGCGGGCGATGGCCGGCACCGTCGTCGAGGCGATGCCGATCCTGCCGCCACACGCGGACGACCTGCCTGCGGGCGTCTCGGCCGACGACCTGGTCTGGGAAGAGACGATCGCCGCGGGCGGCTATGCCAGCCGCGTACTGGCGCGCGGCACCCGGCTGCGGCTGATCGACCTGCAGGGCGATGCTTGTGTGTCGCTCCAGCTGTTCAACGCCGCGATGCCGACCGAGCGCTTGAATGTCGCCGATACGGTGAAGGTGCAGTGGAACGCTTACCTCGGTACCGGCAGCCTGTTCCTATCGGACATGGGCCGCGTGCTCGCCAGCATCGAGCAGGACGACGCTGGCACGCATGACGCGTTCTGCGGCGCGTCCAACGCCGCGTCGAACGAACGCCTTTATGGCGACGGTAGCAATTCGGGGCCGTATCCGAACGCCCGCGACCGGCTGCTGCTCGGTGCGGCCAAGCACGGCCTTGCCCGCCGCGACGTGCACCCGTGCGTGAACCTGTTCAAGGGCGTCCGCATCGCCGCCGATGGCACCACCGAACCGCAGCTCGGGCCCTTCGCCCCCGGCCGCACGCTGGTGCTGCGCGCCGAGATGGACCTGATCGTCGTGCTGGCCAATTGCCCGCACGTCCTCGATCCGCGCCCCTGGACCGTCACCCCCTTGCGCGCCACCGCCTGGCGCGGCCCGGTGACGGCCGAGGACGATCCGATCCGCAACGCGACGCCCGAGCGGCAGCGCGCCTTCCTCAACACCGAAGACTGGGTCCGCCGCTGATGGAACAGGATATGGCGCTTGCCGGCCTCACCGGCCGGGTGGTCCATGACGAGATCGTCCCCGCCCGCGCGCCCTGGCTGCACCGCGTGAAGGCGGGCGAAACGCTCCGCGTCGTCGATCTCGAAGGCAACCAGGCGGTCGATTTCCTCCTCTACGCCACGCACGACGATGCCGAGCGCTACAGCGCGCAGGACACGATCGCGGCGCAGGCCAATATCTTCCTGCGCACCGGCAGCGTGCTGCGCTCGAACGAGGGCCGGCCGATGATGACGATCACCGCGACGGCGGTCGAATATCACGACACGATCGGCGGCGCCTGCTCCTGCGAGTCCAACACGCTGCGCTACGGCCATTTCACCAAGGCGCAGCACGCCTGTGTCGACAATTTCCTCGAAGCCAACCTCCGCGACGGCCGGGGCAAGCGCGACATCGTGTCGAACGTCAACTTCTTCATGAACGTGCCGGTCGAGGCCGATGGCGCGCTGGGCATCGTCGACGGCATCTCGGCGCCCGGCCTTACCGTGGACCTTCGCGCAGAAATGGATGTGACCGTGGTCGTTTCGAATTGCCCGCAGATCAACAATCCCTGCAACGGCTTCAATCCCACCCCCGTTCGCATGATCGTCACCGCATGAGCGGCGTGCGCACGGTCCTGATCGCCAATCGCGGGGCGATCGCCTGCCGGATCATCCGCACGCTCAAGACAATGGGCATCCGCTCGGTCGCGGTGTTCTCCGACGCCGACGAGGCCTCGCGCCACGTCGCGCTTGCGGACATCGCGGTGCGGATCGGCCCGGGCCCGGCGGCGGAAAGCTATCTCGACGTCGCGCGCATCCTGGCAGCGGCGAAGGAGACCGGCGCCGACGCGATCCACCCCGGCTATGGCTTCCTCTCCGAGAACGCCGCTTTCGCCGAGGCCTGCGAAGCCGCCGGGATCGCGTTCATCGGCCCGACCCCGGACAGCATCCGCGCCTTCGGCCTCAAGCACAGCGCCCGCGCGCTCGCCGAGGCGGAGAATGTCCCCCTCGCTCCCGGCACCGGGCTGCTCGACAGCGTCGAGGCCGCGCTCGAGGCGGCGGCGCGCATCGGCTATCCGGTAATGCTCAAGGCGACCGCCGGCGGCGGCGGCATCGGCATGCGCGTCTGCGCCGACGAACAGGCGGTGCGCGACGGCTATGCCGCGGTCGCCCGGCTGGGCGCCGGCAATTTCGGCGATGCCGGGCTGTTCCTCGAACGCTTCGTGCCGCGCGCGCGCCATGTCGAGGTGCAGATCTTCGGCGACGGCCAGGGCCGCGTCGTGGCGCTCGGCGAACGCGACTGCTCGCTCCAGCGCCGCAACCAGAAGGTGGTGGAAGAGGCCCCCGCCCCGCACCTCCCCGAACGCGTCCGCGCGGCGCTGATCGAGGCGGCGGTGCGCCTTGGCCGGGCGGCCAACTATCGCTCCGCCGGCACGGTCGAGTTCCTCTACGATCCGGCGCGCGAGGACTGGTTCTTCCTCGAAGTGAACACGCGCCTCCAGGTCGAGCACGGCGTCACCGAGGAAGTGACCGGCGTCGACCTGGTCGAATGGATGGTCCGCGGCGCAGGCGGCGACTACAGCTTCCTCGATACCCCCGTCCCCGCCCCCAGGGGCTGGTCGATCCAGGCGCGGCTCTATGCCGAGGATCCGGCGGTCGACTTCCGCCCCGCCTCGGGCACGCTCACCGACGTGGCGTTCCCCGAAGGCGTCCGCGTCGAGAGTTGGGTGGAGTCGGGTAGCGCGGTTTCCTCCTTCTACGACCCGATGCTCGCCAAGCTGATCGTCCACGGCGAGGACCGCGAGTCCGCCGTCGCGGCGATGCAGGCGGCGCTCGACCATACCCGCTTCGCCGGCATCGAGACCAATGTCCGCTGGCTGCGCGACGTGGCCCGCAGCGAAGACTTCGTCACCGGCGACGTCTCGACGCGCTCGCTCGAAACCGTCGTCCACCGCCCGCAGAGCATCGTCGTCCGCTCGGCCGGCACCGCGACCAGCGTGCAGGATTATCCCGGCCGCGTCGGCCTGTGGGACATCGGCGTGCCGCCCTCGGGCCCGATGGACGCCCGTGCCTTCCGGCTCGGCAACATGCTGCTGGGCAACGACAGCACCGCGCCCGGGCTGGAGATGACCGCCACCGGCCCGACGCTCCAGTTCAACACCGCGACCCGCATCGTCCTCACCGGCGCCGACTTCGCCGCGACGCTCGATGGTGCCCCGGTACCGCGCAACAAGCCTGTCGCGATCGCCGAAGGCCAGATTCTGGCGCTGGGCCGCGTCACCGGCGGCGGCATGCGCGGCTATATCCTGTTCGCCGGCGGGCTCGACGTGCCAAGCTATCTCGGCAGCGCCAGCACCTTCGATCTCGGCGAGTTCGGCGGCCATGGCGGGCGCGTGCTCCGCGTCGGCGACACGCTGCACCTGACCGACCATGCCCCGGCGGTGATCCCCGGCCCGCGCGCGATCGCGCAGGAGCAACTCGGCCCCGACTGGACGATCCGCGTCCTCTACGGCCCGCACGGCGCCCCCGATTTCTTTGCGCCGGAGGATGTCGACACGATCCTCTCGGCCGAATGGCGCGTCCACTACAACAGCAACCGCACCGGCGTGCGGCTGGTCGGCCCCAAGCCGCACTGGGCGCGCAAGGATGGCGGCGAGGCGGGGCTCCACCCGTCGAACATCCACGATAACCCCTATGCGATCGGCGCGCTGGATTTCACTGGCGACATGCCGATCATCCTCGGCCCCGACGGACCCTCGCTCGGCGGCTTCGTCTGCCCGTTCGTGGTGATCGCGGCGGACCTGTGGAAGGTCGGTCAGCTCGCGCCGGGCGACCGCATCCAGTTCGAGCAGGTCAGCCTCGACGAGGCCGATGCCGCAGCCCAGGCCGAAGAGGCGTGGATCGAAGGCCGCGCCGCCACCGCGACCAGCCCGGCCAAGGGCGGCGGGCGCGACGCGATCCTGGTCGATCTGCCCGCCAAGGGCCGCCGCCCGCGCGTGATCTTCCGCCGCCAGGGCGATCGCAACCTGCTGATCGAATACGGCCCGATCACGCTCGACCTCGAGCTGCGCCTGCGCGTCCATGCCGCGACCACCGCGCTCGCCGAACTCGCGCTGCCGGGCATCCTCGACATCGTGCCGGGCATCCGCTCCTTCCAGGTGCATATCGACGGCATCCGCCTCAAGGAAGCGGCGCTGATCGAGCGGCTGACGCAGATCGAGGACGCGCTCGGCGATCTCGAGGATTTCGTCATCCCCTCGCGCATCGTCCACCTGCCGCTCAGCTGGAACGACCCCGCGATCCACGAGACGATCCAGCGCTACATGCGCGTGGTCCGTGACGACGCGCCCTGGTGCCCGGACAATATCGAGTTCATCCGCCGCGCCAACGGGCTGGAAAGCGCCGAGGAGGTTCACCGGATCATCTTCGACGCCAGCTACCTCGTCTATGGCCTGGGCGACGTGTATCTCGGCGCGCCGGTCGCCACCCCGATCGACCCGCGCCACCGGCTGGTCACCACCAAGTACAACCCGGCCCGCACCTGGACGCCGCCCAATGTGGTCGGCATCGGCGGCGCGTATATGTGCATCTATGGCATGGAGGGTCCCGGCGGCTACCAGCTGTTCGGCCGCACCATCCAGGTGTGGAACACCTATCGCCAGACGGGCGCCTTCGCCGAGGGCAAGCCCTGGCTGCTGCGCTTCTTCGACCAGATCCGCTTCTTCCCCGTCAGCCATGAAGAGCTGACCGAATGGCGGCGCGACTTCCCGCTCGGGCGCCGCGAAATCAAGATCGAGGAAACCGAGTTCCGGCTTTCCGAGTATCGCGAATTCCTCGCCGAGAACGCGCGCTCGATCGCCGCATTCGAGAAGCAGCGCAACGCCGCCTTCGCGGCCGAGCGCGCCGACTGGGAACGCAAGGGCGAGTTCGACCGCGTCGCCAGCCTCACCGAAAGCGCGGATGACAGCGCCGACGAGGCGGTGACGGTGCCGGAAGGCGCCGAACTGGTCGAAGCGCCGTTCGGCGGCAGCGTGTGGAAACTGCTCAAGGAAGTCGGCGACCCGATCGACGCAGGCGAGACCATCGCCGTGCTCGAAGCGATGAAGATGGAGTTTCCGGTCACCAGCCCGGCAGCGGGTACGGTGGCAGCACTCTATGTCGCCGAGCGGCAGACGGTCACCCCGGGCTCGCCGGTGCTGGCGCTGGTGCGGGCATGACGGCGCTTGACCGGCTCTCGGTCGCGGCCATCGCCGCCGCGGTGCAGGCGGGCAAGCGCAGTGCGCTCGCGGTGATCGAGGACGTGCTGGCGCGGCTCGACGCCTATGATGCGATCCAGCCGGCGGTGTGGATATCGCGCTTCGAACCCGATGCGCTCCGCGCCGCTGCCGCCGCGGTGGATGCCCGTGTCGCTGCCGGCGAGACGCTGCCGCTGGCCGGCGTCCCCTTCGCGGTGAAGGACAATATCGATCTCGCGGGCCTCGCCACCACCGCCGCGTGCCCGGCCTTCGCCTACCAGCCCGAACACTCGGCCACGGTGGTTGCGAAGCTGGTGGCCGCCGGGGCGATCCCGGTGGGCAAGGCCAATCTCGACCAGTTCGCCACCGGGCTCAACGGCACGCGCAGCCCCTATGGTATCCCGCGCAACGCCTATAACCGCGCCTGGGTGAGCGGCGGCTCCAGCTCGGGCTCGGCGGTGGCGGTCGCCGCGGGGCTGGTCGCCTTCGCGCTGGGCACCGACACCGCCGGCTCGGGCCGCGTGCCCGCCGCGTTCAACCATCTCGTCGGGCTCAAGCCGAGCAAGGGCCGCTGGAGCAGCACCGGCCTGGTTCCCGCCTGCCGCACGCTCGACTGCATCACCGTGTTCGCCGGCACCACCGAGGACGCCGCGCTGGTCGACACGGTTGCCGCCGGGTTCGACGCGACGGACTCGCTCTCCCGCGCGCTGCCCGATGTGCCCCGCGCGCATCGCCGCATCGGCGTGCCGCGCGCCGAGCAATGCCGCTGGTTCGGCGACATCGAGTCCGAATATCTCTATCGCACGGCGCTGGCCGGCCTCGATGCCGAACTGGTCGAGATCGACCTCGCCCCGCTCGATGAAGCCGCCCGCCTGCTCTACGATGGCCCCTGGGTCGCCGAGCGCACCGCCGCGCTGCAAGGCCTGCTGATCGAGAACCCCGACTCCATCCACCCGGTGGTGCGCGAGATCGTCGAGGGCGGCTTCGGCTACAGCGCGATCGATGCGTTCAACGGCGCCTATCGCCTCGCCGAACTCGCCCGCGTCGCCGAGGCGATGTGGGAGAAGGTCGACCTGCTCGCCCTGCCCACCGCGCCGACCAGCTACCGCGTGGCGGAGATGCTCGAAGCACCCATCGCGCTCAATGCGAGCCTCGGCGCCTACACCAATTTCGTGAACCTGCTCGACATGGCGGCGATCGCGGTTCCCGCCGGCAGCTATGCCAGCGGTGTCGGCTTCGGCGTGACGCTGATGGGCCCGGCGGGCACCGATCGCGCGCTGATCGACGCGGCCAACGCATTTTTCCCCGCGTCGGCAACCCCGCCGCCGCTGGACCTGGAGGGACGGATGGAAACGGTGAAGCTCGCGGTCGTAGGCGCCCATCTCGAAGGCATGCCGCTCCACTGGCAGCTGACCTCGCGCGACGCGAAGTTCGTCGCGGCGACTACCACCGCGCCGACCTACAAGCTCTATGCCATGGCGGAAAGCGTGCCGCCCAAGCCGGCGCTGGTTTACAGCGAAGAAGGCGGTGCGGCGATCGCGCTGGAAGTCTACGAGCTCGACATGGCCGCGTTCGGCAGCTTCGTCGCCGAAGTGCCGCCGCCGCTCGCGATCGGCACGGTGACGCTGGCCGATGGAAGCATGGTCAAGGGCTTCGTCGCCGAACCGCGCGCGATGACCGGCGCCGAGGACATCACCGCGCTGGGCGGCTGGCGGGCCTATATCGCACGGGGCTGAGCCTGTGCCTCAAAGCTGTCATCCCGGCGGAAGCCGGGATCCATTGGCGCTCCGCATTGGCAGGAGCTGCGACCGAGAAGCGAATGGATTCTGGCTTTCGCCGGAATGACAGATGGGAAGAGTCAGTCGTTCGGCCGCGCGGGCACCGGATACACGATGAAGTCCGCGTGCCGGTCCACCACCGGCACCGGCCCGGCCTTCTCCGCCGCCGCGCGGAGCTCCTCGATCGCCGAGGGTGCCAGCGGGAGCGGATGCTCGTCGGGATGGGTCGGCGCCTGCATCCCATAGTCCTTCCCCGGCGTGGTCGTCATCTCGATATGCGCCCCGAGCAGCGCCCGGATCGGGTGCGTCCTGGCGAACGCCGCCAGCCGCTCGGCACTCGCGCGAAAATCATCGAAATGGTTCAGCGGCACGTAGAGCCGCCCCGGATAGAGCATGTCGCCCGAGAACAGCAGCCGCGTCCGCGCATCATAGACCATGATGTGCGCCGGCTGGTGCCCCGGGGTCGCCAGCACGTCGAGCACCCGCCCGCCCAGGTCATAGCGGGCCACGCCGCGCGGCCAGTCGGTGAAGTGGAAGAATGCCGCCACCTCGGCGGGCTTGAGCCCCACGATGTCCGTGTCCGGCCGATCGCGAAACTCGTGGTCGCCGGCATGATGGTCGCCATGGCCGTGCGAATGCGCGACGACCAGCCGGATCGGCCGCCCGCCGTGCCTGGCCCGCCAGTCGGCGATGAGCCGATCCACCGTCGGCCGGATCTTGAGCCCGCCCGCGCCGGTATCGAGCAGCAGCGCCCGATCGCGGCCGAAGAGCAGGTACAGGAACGGCGCCTCGAAATTGGTCTTCACCGATTGGCGGATCACGAAGGTGTCGCGATCGATCGCCTGTATCTGCGTTGCGGGCTCACGCGCCGCCGCTCCGTTGATCCAGGGCGCGAACGCCAGCGGCTTCGGGTCCGCCGCGCCGAGCAGCAGAAAGGCGCCCAGGCCAAGCGAAAAGCGGTGTCGAAGGTGGGTCATATGCCCCATGCTGGGCCACCCATCGCCCCCGGACAAGCCGCCAAATCCCCCGCTACGTCAAACGACTTACGGCGTGCAGTCCCCGTTTCGGTCATCTTCCCGTCATCGGAAACACGGGCGAGGACCGGGCGCGACTATGGATGCAGCTGTACCGACCAACTTCGAACCGACCGGCGTGCAGGGCGGCCCGGTCAAGCGCTTCATCTTCACCTGGTTCCAGCCGGCGGTGCTGCTGGCGATGATCCTGTTCTGGACGCTGGCGCCGGACTCGATCGCCAAGGCCTCGGTCGCGGTCGGGATCGGCATCGTCTTCAAGCTCTGCCTGCTCGGCATGGAGCGGATCAGCGAGCGCCACCGCCACTGGCGGCTGACCTGGAAGGAACTCGCCAGCGACCTCTTCTACGTGGGCATGAGCTACACGCTGATCAAATATGCCGGCAAGCATTTCGGCGACGACGCGATCATCGACGCGATCAAGCAGTATTTCCACATCAAGACCGCCTGGGCCGGCCAGATCCCGATCCTGTTCCAGGCGCTCGCGATCCTGCTGATCTTCGATTTCTGCCAGTATTGGATGCATCGCGGCATGCACAACTGGGGCCCGCTGTGGCTCACCCATGCGCCGCATCACCACATCACCCAGCTCAACGCGCTGAAGGGCTCCGTCGGCAACCCGATCGAGCTGTTCCTGATCGGCCTCAGCCTGGGCGGCTTCTTCGACTTCCTGCCGCGCGCAGCGCTGCTCGCCGGGGGCATCGGCATGGCGATCGGCGCCTATACCCATGCGAACATCCGCTTCAACACGCCGCGCTGGTGGTCCTTCCTGTTCAACACGGTCGAGCATCACAGCCTGCACCACTCGCCCGATTACGACAGCAGCCGGACCAACTACGCCAACACCTTCATCTTCATCGACCGGATCTTCGGCACCTGCCGCGACTCCGAGGCCGCCCATGTCGGGCTCGACGATTGCCGCCGGCTGGGGATCAAGGAACAGATGGTCTATCCGTTCCGGCCGGTGGTACGCTGGGTGAAGCAGCTGCGCGCACCGCGCCTGCCCGAAGCGGTGGCCGCCGAATGAGCTGGATGCGCGCCATCGACTGGATCTGGCACGTCCGCGGCACGCTGGCGCTGCCCTCGCGCCCGACGTCCTTCGCGGCGCTGGAGCCGGTGTTCGAGGAGCGCGGCACCACGCTGGAGCATGGCCCCGACACGCTGGTGTTCCACAAGGACAATCCGGACTCGCAGGACAGGCTGGCCTCGTTCGAGAAGGGAAGGTTGGAGATCGTCGCGGCGGAGGACGGGGCGATCCTCCGCTACGACCTCACCAGCCATCCGCTGCTCTGGTGCTTCATCGCCCCCGCACCGTTCGCGGCGCTCGCCTATGCCGCGCAGCCGATGCGAATCCCCGGCTATGTCTTCGCGGGCATCTTCGCGGCGCTGTACCTCGCCGGTCGCGTGATCGAGCAGCGCAACGCGCACCGGCTGTTCCGCGAGCATCTCGCGCCCGATTGCGAGGACGGCGCGGCTCCGGTGCCGGCCTGACCGGTTTCGGACGCCCCAGGCGACCCGGCCGGGCAGCATGGGGCGCCGGCGCCGCTCAGAAGCGGAAGCTGAGCCAGCCCGCGACGAAGTCCGAACTCGCATAGCCTGCCTTGGTGAGCGACGGCCCCGCCGCCAGATGCTCGTAGCGGCCGGTCAGCGAAAGCCGCGGCGTGATCGCCCACACCGCCTGCACGCGCGCGACATCCGCGATGCGCGCGTCGCGGACGTTCTGGGTGGCCGGGAAAGGCTGGCCGCTCGCCCGGTACACCGCGTCGTGCACGTCCGCGCGCCATGCCCGCTGATATTCCAGGTTGAGCCGCAGCTTCGCGGTGGGCGACAGGTTCAGCGTCGGCGCCAGCGCCACCAGGTTGCTCGGCGTGAGGAACAGACCATAGCTGTAATAGATGTTGTTGCCGAACGGCGCATAGGCGTTGCGCAGCGTGGCCCCGCCATAACCGCCGCCGCCGCTCGCATAGTCCGCATGAAAGCCGATCCGCGGCGCGCTTTTGCCGCGGCCCAGCCGGACATTCTGCGCGAAGAAGCCCTGCCAGGCATCGATCCGCTGGTCGAGGAAATGCCCCCACTGGTGGTTCACCGACCAGTCTAGCGTCACCGGCCCTGCCTCGCCCCACAGGTGCGTGCCGAGATAATAGCGCGTCGCCGGCCCGATTCGCCCGCCCCAGGTGCCCACCTTGTTGCGGCGGCGCCAGAAGAACGGATCGAAATAGAGCTTCGCGCCACCCACCCAGGCCTTGGGCACGACGAAACCGAGGCTCACGCCCGAGAAACGGCGCGCCGGATCGATCACGTCGTCGTCGGTGCCGAGATCGCCATATTGGGTGGGCTTGAGGTCGAACACGTCCACCCGCACCGTCTTGCCCCGCGCCCAGGCGCGCAGGCCGTTGAGGGTGTAGCGGATCGTGTTGTTGTCGCGCTGCGAGATCAGCAGGTTGGGCCCGTCGGTGAATTCCTGCCGGCCATAGCGCGCGCCGACATCGATGCCCGCCAGCTCGCCCTTGGCCTCGGCGAACAGCTGCTGGACCGGCACGGCCTTGCGCCGCGGCGCGGCCTGCGCAATG
>JAPJRE010000068.1 GCA_030824725.1 Sphingomonas sp. | reverse complement strand
CACTGGCACCGTTGCGGGCGCCATGCCACCGGCGGGCGATCCGGCGCCCGACGGCTTCGTACTATGGACGCGGCTGGCGCCAGATCCGCTTGCGCCCGCCGGTGGCATGGCGCCCGCACCGGTGCCGGTGGCGTGGGAAGTGGCGGCCGACGCGGGCTTCCGGTCCGTCCTCCGATCCGGCGAAGGGCTGGCGCTGCCGCAAGCGGCGCACAGCCTCCACGTCGAGGTGACGGGCCTCGCCGCGCAGCGCCCCTATTGGTACCGATTCCATGCCGGCGGCGCGACCAGCGAGACGGGATGTGCCCGCACCCTGCCGTTGCCGGGCGCGGCACTGGACCGGCTGCACCTCGCCAGCGTCGGCTGCCACGATTACGAAAGCGGGTTCTTCACCGCCTTCGGTCATCTGGCACGCGAGCCGGCGCTCGACGCGGTGTTCCATTATGGCGACTATATCTACGAGTTCGGTCGCCGGGCCAAGAACCCGCTCCGCGTCCATGCTGGCGACGAGACCGTCACGCTGGAGGACTACCGGCGCCGATACGCGCAATACAAGCAGGATCCCGACCTGCGCGCCGCGCATGCCCGGGCGGCCTTCATCTGTTCGTTCGACGATCACGAGGTGGACGACAACTGGGCGGCGGAATGGGGCAAGGACGGCGGTGCCACCGCCGCGTTCGCCGCGCGCAAGGCGGCGGCGCTGCAGGCCTGGTACGAGCACATGCCGGTGCGCCGCGCGCTCCGCCCGGCAAGCGGCGCGCGCTATTTCCGCCGGTTCGATTTCGGTTCGCTGCTGCGCATGCATGTGCTGGACACCCGCTCCCATCGCAGCAACCAGCTTTGCGCAGTGGGCGATCACGACCCGATATGCGAGACGCGGGACACCCCCGCACGCACGATGCTGGGTGCCGAGCAGGAAGCATGGCTGGCGCGCGGAATGGATCGGGAGCCGGGCTGGCACTTCCTCGCCCAACAGGTGCTGATGCTGCCGTTCGACGTTCGGCCCGATGGCACCAGCACGCCGGTCAGGAACACGGACAACTGGAACGGCTATCCCGACGCGCGCCGGCGCATCGCCGCGCTGATCGCCGAGCGCAGGCTGCGCAATGTCGTCATCGGCAGCGGCGACATGCATCAGCACCTTGTGGGATATCTACCCACCGACCTCGATGACCCGCTTTCCGCACCGCTCGCCAGCGAGTTTCTCGCGACCTCCGTCACGTCGGGCGGCACCGGCTCTCCGCGGCAGGCACATCAAATGCACACACTGGAACACAACCCCCATGTCGCACTGTTGAACAATCAGCGGGGCTATCAGCTTTACCGCATCGACCCGGACCACTGGTCGGCGGATATCAAGGTGCTGGACCAGGTCGACCAGCCCGGCGGGCGATTGAAGTGCCTGGCAACCTATGTGGTGGAACACGGCAAGCCTGGCCCGACACGATCCTGATGTGCTTGGGTCTGAGGTGGCTCGGGGAATCTGAACAGCGGAGATAAGTGGATTGCCGATCTGAGGGCGGCCACGCTGGCCGCAAGGAGAAGGCAAGATGAGCAAGCGACCGCGTCGGAAACACAGCCCGGCGTTCAAGGCCAAAAGCCTGCCCCCCCCGAGCCGGTGGGGGGGGCGTTGGCTGCCGTGAAGGGCGAGAAGACGCTGGCCGAGCTGGCACAGCAATATGACGTGCATCCGCCTCATCAACCGGTGGCGGGCCCGGCTGCTGGAAGGGGCGGCGGACGTATTCGGGTCGGAGCCGGCTGCGGTAGAACCGACAGTCGACGTGACGGTGCTGCACACGAAGATTGGCGATCTGATGCTGGCGAACGATTTTTTGGCGGGTGTGCTCGGGAAGGCAGGTCAAATCACCTGCTCCTTGTAGCTTTGCACGTTGTAGCTTTGCACGCTTCCAGCGCTGGAAGACGGTTTCCGAGATGTCGAATTGCGGCAGCTTTCGAACACATCCTTGCCAGGCGCGACGAGCGCCTCGGCCGTTTGGTACCGCGCCTCCTTGTCGGCCATGACCGTCATAGTGCGGCCGCTGGCGTGGCTCCGAGCGAAATCCATTACATGACTTCATCGCGTTCACAGAAACTGTGTATGCGCTGCTTTTTCCGGTTTGTGGGCTTTGGCATCGAACGCTGCGCTAGCTGCCAATCATGCTAGCGAGGACCTGCGCCTGGACTTGGATGTCTGCAGCAGCGGCGGTTCGAGCGGCATCGGCAGCGGCGGCCTCGCGTTCGGCGTCGAGCACGGCTAGCACCGGTAGCGCTCCGGTCTGCGCCTCCAGGCGAACGCCGCGCAGCGCGGCGGCGGCGGCCGCGACGCGCTTGGTCGCGGCATCATAGGTGGCGCGCGCGCTCATCAGGGCTTCATAAGCGTTGATCGTCTGGCGCTCGACCATCGCTGCGGTGGCGCGCGCTTGTGCCTCGCGTTCTGCGCGATCGGCTTCGGCGCCACGTCGCCTGGCGCCGGCACGCCCGCCGTCGAACAGCGTCCAGCGCGCGCGTAGGCCGATGCTGGCGCTATCGGCTTTGTAGCCGGGGAAGAACTGGTCGCGCACGGTTGCTGCCTCGGCAAAGGCGCCAACCACCGGCAGGCGTTCCGCCCGTGCGGCACGAACGCCGGCTTCGGCGATCTCTGCCATCCGGCGGGCGGCGGCCAACGCCGGGTTATGGGCCAGCGCCTGCTCGACAGCAGTAGCGCGAGCGAGGGCAGGGGGCGGCGGTGGCGCGAGGGTGGCATCCGGCTGGACCGGTATGCCGGTGAGCGACGCCAGCGTGGCGAGAGCGACCTGTTCCTGGCCGAGCGCCGCGGCACGCGCCGCTTCGGCCTCGGCGATGCGGGCCTCGGCTTGGGCGATTTCGGTGCTTGTGCCCGCGCCCGACTGGAAGCGGAGCCCGGCCTGGCGGCGGATCTCGGCGAGCGTGGCGACCATCCGGCCATAGCTATTCGCATTCTCCCGCGCCGCAACGGCACCTGCATAGGCGCGGACCACCGCCACGCGCAGCTCCAGCGCCACGGCTTCGCTGCCCGCCTGGGCTGCCTCCACGCCCGCGCGGGCCTGGGCGGTGGCGGCGGCGGTGCGTCCGCCGGTGAACAGCGGCAGCTCGGCGCCGAACTGCGCCGAGCGCGGGCTCACATTGTCCGCGCGAAGCCCGAAAAAGCCCTGGGGATCGATCCGCCCGGCGGCGACCTGGCCCTGCAGCGTCACCACCGGCATCCGCTCGGCACGGGCCTGGTCGAGCCGGGCGCCGGCGCTTGCCTCGCGCGCCCGCGCGGCGGCGAGTTCCGGGGCATGGTCGAGCGCGGCGGCGATCACCGCGTCGAGCGACTGGGCCTGGGCGGGCATCGCCGCACCCAGCGCAAGCCCCAGCAGCAGGGCGCCGCGGCGGATCACCGGAACACCGTTCCCGGCCGCACGCCGAGCGCCTTGAAGACCATCGCCGCCGGGCAGAAGCCGGTGAACGCGGCCTGGAGCATGTTCGCGCCGGCGAACAGCGTCAGCGCGATCCACCAGGGGTGCACGGTAAACGACAAGGTGGCGCTGAGCAGCACGATGCAGCCCGCAAAGGCGAGCACGGCGGAATCGAGGGTCATGGACGGGCTCCTGTTCCGAGGCGCAGTTTCTTCACGCCGAGCACATGCAGGGCGAGGCTTTCGTAGAAGGGTTCGCTTTCCCCGCGGCGCACCTTGCGGAGGAAGTATTTCTCGAAGCCGATCTTGGCGAGGTGCACCCATTTGCCGTGCGCGGACCAGTTGGTGTTGCGCGGCGGGATCTGCGGCTTGGCGACGAAGGCGACGCCGCCATCGCCGAAATCGGCGAGGCAGATCGCGTTCCACGTCGCCTCATGGCTGGGTTCTTCGCCGTCGTGGAGTTGCTTCAGGTTCTGGGCGACCGCCGTGACCATGCTCTCGATCATGAAGCCGGTCTTGGGGACGCCCACGGGCAGCGGCGTCGGCCCCGTCGGCGGGATGGCGATGCACACGCCAAGCGCGAAGATATTGGGATAGGCCGGATTGCGCTGGTGCTTGTCGGTCAGGATGAAGCCGCGCGGGTTGCTGAGCCCGGCGATGCCCTGCACCGCATCGACGCCGCGGAACGCCGGCAGCAGCATCGCCCAGCCGAAATCGAGATCATGCGCCTTCTTGAGCGAGCCGTCCTCGTTGACTTCCTCGGCATGGAGCACCCCGTCCTCGACGCCGGTCACGCGCGTGTTGGTGAGCCACTTGATGTGGCGGTTGCGCATCTCGCTTTCGAGCAGCGACTTGGTGTCGCCGACGCCGTCCAGGCCGAGATGGCCGATATAGGGTTCGGGAGTGACGAAGGTCATCGGTACGCGGTCGCGGATGTTGCGGCGTTTGAGCTCGGTATCGAGCACCATCGCCATCTCATAGGCCGGGCCGTAGCAGGACGCGCCCTGCGCTGCGCCGACCACGATCGGCCGCGGATTGGCGCAGAGTTCCTCGAAGGCATCGTGCGCGCGGCTCGCGTGATCGGTCTGGCAGACCGACTGGGTATGGCCGGCGGGACCGAAGCCTGGGATCTCGTCGAAGGCGAGTTCGGGCCCGGTGGCGATGACCAGATAGTCATAGCTGATCGAGCTGCCGTCGAGCAGTTCGACGCGGTTCTCCTGCGGATGGACCTTGGCCGCGCCGACGCCGGAATAAGCGATGCCGTGCCAGGCCATCACCGGGGGGAGGTGCACCCGGATCGCCACCCAGGGGTTCGAGGGCACGAACCAGTAATCGTCGCCCTTGTTGATCACCGTCACCTGCGCCTTGCCCTTGAGTGCGGCGCGGATCTCATAGGCGGCGATCGTGCCCCCAGTCCCGCGCCGAGCACCACGATTTGTGAGTCGCCCATGGCCTGCTCTCCTATATTGTACTTGACTAATATACGTGATGTAGAATATTAGCAAGTGCAAATGGAGGGTGCGATGTTTGGTTTTGGACGGAGGCGGGTGATGCGGGAAGTGAAGGCGGCGGAGCTGAAGGCGATGCTCGATGCCGAGTCGGCACTGGTGGTCGACGTGCGCGAGGCGGACGAATTCGCGGCCGGGCATATCGCCGGGGCAGTCAACCTGCCGCTATCGCGCTTCGATGCGGCGGCACTGCCCGACGCAGGCGAGAAGACGCTGGTGCTCCATTGCCTGGGCGGCAAGCGCTCGGCAATGGCGCTCGATCGCTGCGCGGCCGCGCAGGCGGCGGTGGATACCGACCTCGCCGGCGGGGTGAACGCCTGGACCGCCGCGGGTTTCCCGCTCGTTCGGGGCGCCTGACGGTGCGCGCGCCCCTGCTCCCTTGGGCCCTGTCGATCGCGGTGCCGCTGGCGGCCTGTGGCGGCGAGGCTTCGGCACCGCCTGCGGCTTCCGCCCGCTATGCCGGACCGACGGTGACGGTGGCGCGCGGCGCGGTGCCCGACTGGCGTTCGGTGAGCGCCAGCATCGGCACGATCCGGCAGGCGCAGGCGCTCGCGCGCATCCCCGGCATCCTCACCATGTTGACCGTGCAGGAGGGCGACCGGGTCGCCAAGGGGCAGCTCCTCGGCCGCATCGTCGATAGCCAGCTGGGGCCGCAGAGCGGCGCCTATGCCGCGCAGGCGGCGGCAGCCGAGGCGCAGGCGGCCAATGCCCAGGCCGAGCTTTCGCGCACGCGCTTCCTCTATGACAACGGCGTCTATGCCAAGGCACGGCTCGACCAGGCGCAGGCCGGCGCCCGCGCCGCCGAGGCGCAGATCCGCGCGTCGCGGGCGCAGCAGGCGGCGGTGAACGCGGTGGCGGGGCAGGGCGCGATCGTCGCGCCCGCCAGCGGCCGCGTGCTGCTCGCGCCGGTCCCGGCCGGATCGGCGGTGGCGCCGGGCATGGTGATCGCCACGATCGCCGACGGCCAAGCACTACTGCGGCTCCAGCTGCCCGAGAGCCTGGCGGCGACGGTGCGGCCGGGCGCGGCGGTGCTGGCGACGCTCGATGCGGCGCCCGTGCGGGGCAGCGTGGTGAAGATCTATCCGGCGGTGCAGGGCGGGCAGGTGCTCGCCGATGTCGCGATGCCGGGCATCGACGATCGGCTGATCGGCAGGCGCGTTGCGGCCAAGGTGGCAGCCGGCAGCCGGCCAGCGCTGATCGTGCCGCGCAAGGCGGTGACGACCCGGTTCGGCGTCGACAGCGTGACGCTGGTCGCCGCCGACGGCACCACCGCCACGGTGCCGGTGCAGACCGCGCCGGTGGCCGATCCGGCGCAGGTGGAAATCCTGTCGGGCGTTCATCCGGGCGACCGGCTGGCGATCGGAGGCAGCAAGTGAGCCTCGGGATTTCCGGCCGGCTCGCCCGTGCCTTTATCGGCTCGCCGCTGACGCCGCTGGCGCTGCTCGCGGCGATCCTGGTCGGCCTGATCGCGACGATGACGATCCCGCGCGAGGAAGAGCCGCAGATCAGCGTGCCGATGGTGGATATCCGCGTCGCCGCGCCGGGGCTTTCGGCGAGCGACGCGGTGGAGCTGGTCGGCAAGCCGCTGGAGACGATCGTCAAGTCGGTCGACGGCGTCGAGCATGTCTATACCCAGGCGGAATCGGGCGGGGTGCTGGTGACGGCGCGCTTCCTGGTCGGCTCGCGGCCCGAGGATGCGGCGACGCGGATCGACGAGAAGCTCCGCGCGAACAGCGACCGCATCCCCGTCGGCATTCCCGCGCCCCAGGTGACGGTGCGCGGCATCAACGACGTGCCGATCGTGGTGCTGACGCTGACGCCCAAGGCCGGTGCGCCGGGCCAGTGGAACGACCAGACCCTGTACGAACTCGCCAGCCGCTTGCGGACCGAGATCGCGAAGGTCGACAATGTCGGGCTGACCTTCCTGGTCGGCGGCCAGCGCGAGGCGATCCGTATCGCGCCGGATCCGGCCCGGCTGGTGGCGCAGCAGGTGCCGCTGCAGAGCGTGATCGAGGCCGCCTCGCAGGCCAACCGCCGCTTCCCCGTCGGCAGCGTGCGGGAGGGCGGCCAGTCGGCGCAGGTGATCGCCGGGCGGACGCTGGCAACCGCCGATCAGGTCGGCGCGCTGGTGGTGCGCTCGGTAAGCGGCGCGCCGGTCTATCTGCGCGACGTGGCCAGCGTCACCCAGGCCCCGACCGAGGACCAAGCGCGCGCCTGGCGCTGGTGGCGAAATGGCGACGGCTGGGCGAATGCCCCCGCCGTCAGCCTCGCCATCGCCAAGCGGGCCGGTGCCAATGCCGTCACCGTATCCAGCGCGATCGTTCAGCGCGTCCATGCGCTGGAAGGCAGCCTGATCCCGAACACCGTGCAGGTGGCCGTCACCCGCAACTATGGCGAGACCGCCAACAGCAAGGCCAATGAACTGCTGTTCCACCTGGCGCTCGCCACCGGATCGATCGTGCTGCTGATCGGCTTTGCGATCGGCTGGCGCGAGGCGGGGGTGACCGCGATCGTCATTCCCACGACGATCCTGCTGACCATGTTCGCATCGAACCTGATGGGCTTCACGATCAACCGGGTGAGCCTGTTCGCGCTGATCTTCTCGATCGGCATCCTCGTCGACGATGCGATCGTGATGATCGAGAATATCGCGCGCCACTGGGCAATGGGCGACGGGCGCAGCCGGGTGGATGCCGCGGTGGATGCGGTGGCCGAGGTCGGCAATCCCACCATCGTCGCGACGCTGACCGTGGTGGCGGCGCTGCTGCCGATGCTGTTCGTCTCGGGGCTGATGGGGCCGTACATGGCGCCCATTCCGATCAACGCCTCGGCGGCGATGGTCTTTTCCTTCTTCGTTGCGGTGATCATCGCGCCGTGGCTGATGATCCGCTTCGCGCGCAAGACGCTGGCGGAGGGCGGCGGGCAGCACGACGCGCAGGGCGGCAAGCTCGGCGCGCTCTACGGCCGCGTCGCCGCGCGGGTGATCCGCAGCCGGGCGAGCGCCCGCAATTTCCTGATCGCGGTCGGCGTGGCGACGCTGCTTGCCTGCTCGATGTTCTACTTCAAGGCGGTGACGGTGAAGCTGCTGCCCTTCGACAACAAGTCCGAAGTCCAGCTCGTCGTCGACATGCCCGAGGGCACCAGCCTGGAGGCGACCTCGCGCGTGCTGGAGCAGGCCGCGGCGATTGCCCGCACCGTGCCCGAGGTGACGGCGATGGAGGCCTATGCCGGCACCTCGGCGCCGTTCAACTTCAACGGGCTGGTCCGCCACTATTTCCTGCGCGCGAAGCCCTGGATGGGCGATGTGATGCTCACCCTCGCGCCCAAGGAGGACCGTGCCCGCGCCAGCCATGCCATTGCCGTGGCGCTGCGCGAGAAGCTCAAGGCGCTGGCGCTGCCTGGGGGGAGCTCGATCAAGGTGGTCGAGACCCCGCCGGGGCCGCCGGTGATGGCGACGCTGCTCGCCGAAATCTACGGACCCGACGAATCCACCCGCCGCGCGACGGCCTTGCAAGTGGAAAAGCTGTTCAACTCGGTGCCGTTCCTCGTCGATGTCGACAACAGCTTCGGCCAGCCTGCGCCCGAGTTGCGGCTGGTGCCCCAGCGCGACCGGCTCGACCATTATGGCCTGTCCGAGCGTCAGCTGTTCGATTCGATCGGCGCGCTGATGGGCGACACGGTGGCCGGCTACGCGCCGCAGGGCGACGGCCGCGATCCGCTGCCGATCCAGATCGGGCTCGATCAGGCGCAGCGCAGCTGGAGCCAGGCGCTTGCCGCGACGCCCGTTGCGGTGACGCAAGCCGCCGGACGCCCGCAGCTGCTGCCGCTCGGCGAACTGGTCGATGCGCGGATGGAGCAGGCCGAGCCCAATCTGTATCGCCGCGACGGTCGCGGCGCGACGATGGTCACCGCCCAGCTGGCGGGCCGCTACGAAGCGCCGATCTACGGCATGCTCGCGGTGGACGACGCCATCGCCCGGCACGACTGGGCCGCGCAGGGACTGCAGAAGCCCGAGATCCGCCTCAACGGCCAGCCCGAGGACGAAAGCCGCCCGTCGCTGCTGTGGGACGGCGAGTGGGAGATCACCTGGGTCACCTTCCGCGACATGGGCGCGGCGTTCATGGTGGCGCTGCTGGCGATCTATGTGCTGGTCGTCGCCCAGTTCGGCAACTTCAAGCTGCCGCTGGTGATCCTCACGCCGATTCCCCTGACCCTGGTGGGCATCGTCGCCGGGCACATGCTGTTCGGTGCGCCGTTCACCGCGACATCGATGATCGGCTTTATCGCGCTGGCCGGCATCATCATGCGGAACTCGATCCTGCTGGTCGATTTCATTCGCCATGCCCGGACCGAGGACAAGTCGCTGCGCGATACGCTGCTGGAGGCAGGGATGATCCGCTTCAAGCCGATCGTGCTGACGGCGGCGGCGGCGATGATCGGCGCGGCGGTGATCCTGACCGACCCGATCTTCCAGGGGCTTGCGATTTCGCTGCTGTTCGGCTTGGCATCGTCGACGCTGCTGACCGTCCTCGTCATCCCCGCCATCTATGTGGTGCTGCGCGAGGATGGTCGGCCCATAACGAAGGTGTCGCACGCATGAAGGATATGACGATCGAGCAGATGCGCGATCAGGCCGAGGGTCTTGCGCGCAATCTGCGCACAATGGCGAACCCGGCGCGGCTGGTAATGCTGTGCCGGATGTCCGAGGGCGAGGCCTCGGTCGGCGAACTGATCGAAGTGACCGGCCTCGCGCAGTCCGCGGTCTCGCAGCATCTTGCCTTGTTGCGCGAGGCCGGCGCGGTCTCGGTCCGGGCGGACCAGCAATCCCGGCTCTACTCGATCGCGGACCCGCAGGTCCGGCAGATCTTCGACGCGCTGTGCAGCGCCTGCCAGCCCACGCCCAAGTCCGAGGCGTAGCGCGCTCGGGCATTGCGGAGAGGCCCATCGCTCGACAGCGCTGAAAATTAGATTTGACGAATATTCGTGATATCTAATTAATGGTGCCGCATGGACCGCGTGGTTGGCCAGGCCAGAAGCATCGTGTTGGCGGCAGGTGCCGACCCGACCTTGTCCCGGCAGGTCGCCAGCTTCTTCCACGAGGACACGTTCACGGTCAGCCATGTGGTCTGGGATGCGGCGACCGGACTGGCGGCCGCCATCGACGTCGTGCTGGACTATGACCCGGCATCCGGGCGGACGTCCCACGGCGCGGCCGAAGCGATCATTGGCTTTCTTCGCCGCCAACGCTGATCGGTCAATCGTCGAACCAGCCCGTGTCGCCTATGGGCATGCCCGGCGGGATGGCGGGCGCTGCGCCGCGATTCTCCAAGGTGCGCTGCAATGCTTCCTTGTCGCGCAGCAACGCAGCGGTATGACGGGCCCAGGCGCCGTCCTGGCCGGTGCCGCCCGTAGCCAGCGTGGCGGCGATCGTCGATAGCCAACCCTCGAGCAGCGCCGCCACGTCGGGGCTGGTCTCGGGATCGCGCCCGGCGCGGGCGATCGATATCAGCATACGATAGGCAATGCGACGCCCCACCGCATCACGGCGCGCGGTGGGGAGAGTCGCCTGCAGGCGATCGAGCAGCGTCTCGACACCGGGCAGGGAAGAATCGCGCCGATGCTGTTCGAACAGCCGGCGCAGGCGTGCCGGGGCGAGCAGCGAGTCGAGCGTCAGCTGCGCCGCCACGTCCGCCGCGACCAGCGGATCGAAGGCGAAGGACCCGGCATTGCGGAACACTTCCTGGTCGAACTGCGGATCATTGCGGCCGTTGATCGCGGCGGAAAGTGGCATCACCAGCCGGTCGGGCACGGTGAGCGTCGCCGGCGACAGCGTTTCGATCAGCGCATCGAGCGCATCCGTCTGCGTGGCGCCGGGCACCGGCTTCGCGAGCGGGTGGTTGTCTCCGGCAACCGCATAGTCGGAATCGATCCCGCCCACGAGCTTGCCGACGGCATCGACGTCGTAGCGGTGGAGCAGCCAGACGGGCACGAACTTGCGCCGCAGATCGGCGAGCGCCTCGTCCTTGCGCAGCACGCCCGGTCCGAAATTGGCGAGTGCCACGCGCCGCACCGCCAGCATGTGGCGCAGCGATGCCACCGGATCGGGCCCGTCGTCCCACATGCTCCCCCACGGGCTCGGCGTATCGGGGGCGCGGCCATCGACATCGGTGACGAAGCGCAGTCCGCGGGCCTGCACGTCGAGCGCCTTCTGCCGCGCCGCCGCGTCCGGATCGACGCCGGGAGCGGGCTGGCCATAGAGCCAGTCGACGGTGAAATCGTCCCAGGCGCCGCCGCCCTTGGCATAGGCGTCCGAAAGGTCGATCGCGCCGCCCGTCAATTTGATGCGCGGCGGCGGATAGTCCATCACGGTGGTGCGATCCTGGGTGCTGCCGGCGAAATTGTGCATGAAGCCGAGCGCGTGGCCCACTTCATGCGCGCCGAGCTGGCGGATGCGATCGAGCGAGACGCGTACCGGATCGTTGGGCCCGCCGCTGCCATTCTGGGCGGTGCCGACCAGCCCTTCAAAGATCGTCATGTCCTGCCGCACGCGCAGCGCGCCGATCACGACATTGCCCTTGATGATCTCGCCCGTGCGCGGATCGACGATGCCGCCGCCATAGGACCAGCCGCGCGTCAGCCGGTTGCTCCAGTTGACCATGTTGTAGCGCACGTCCATCGGATCGGCGCCCTCGGGCAGCACCTCGGCGCGGAAGGCGTCGATCAGCCCGGCCTTGTCGAACGCCGTGCGCCAATAGTTCACGCCTTCCACCAGCGCGGTGCGGATCGGCTCCGGCGCTGCGCGATCGACATAGAAGACGATCGGCTTCTTCACTCGCGACCGCGGCGCGGCGGGATCGACCTTCTCGATGCGGAAATGGTTGGCGAGCTGCTGCACCACGTCCTGGCCGAGCGGCGTGCCATAGTCGTAATAGCGCTCGCCGCTCGTCCCCGATCGGGGGTCGAAGCGCCGCACCTGGAAGCCGGGGCCCGGCAGGCGCACGAAGCTGTGATGGACGACGAAGCCGAGCTGGCGAGGTTCGGCCGCAATGGCGGAGACTTCGCGGCCGGGTGTGTCGCTCTGATAGGTCTGAAGCGCGTCGATCTCGATATTGTCGGGAAATACCTTCACCGAGCTCGGATCGGCCGCGCTCAGCGAGTCCGCCAGGCGAAAGCCCTTGCCGCCTTCGTTCAGCGCGTCGGCCAGGCCCACCGTGTCGCGGGTGAGAAAGGGTGCGATGTCGATCGTCATTGCACCGTCGGGCCCGGTCGCCACCACGTCGAGCATCGCCACCACGCTGAACGGAAAGCTGGAGCGGCCGCCCTCGGTCACCGCGGCGTCGCCGGTCGCGCGGAAGCGCCAGTTCTCGAAGGTCACCGCCACCTTCTTGCCGATGCGGCGAAAGGCGAGGATCTGTTCGGGGCCGACCATGCCGCGATCGATGCGCAGATTGGCCGAGCCCAGGCCGCTCCGCATCGTCGTCGCATAGAGAATGCGGCCGGCCACGCCATCGGCATCGGGTCGGGGCAGCGTGAACAGGATGCGCCCCTCGGCCGGCACCGCCTTCACCGGCAGCAGCGGCGCTTCCTGCGCCTGCGCCGGCAGCGCGGCGGCACTCGCCGCCAGCCAAATCGCCATCGCCCTTCCGCTTACCCGCCCCCGCATGCCCGATCTCCCCATTGTGGTGCTGCGCCGCCGCATCCTAACCGCAAAAGCCGTTGTGCATCCCAACAAATATGCACAACTTCTCACAACAAATTGATCGATTTGTTCAACGGAAGGGGCGCCAGATGAACAATTCCACCACCAGCGATCTCGACGGTACCGATCTCCGCATCCTCAACCACCTCGTGTACGACGGCCGCAGTTCGGATGTGGCGCTGGGCGAACGCGTCCATCTGTCGAGCACGGCGACGGCGCGGCGGCGCAAGATCCTCGAGGATCGCGGCGTGATCCGGGGCTATACCGCCGAACTCAACATGGCGGCCTTGGGCTATGGCATCGACGTGCTGGTCTCGATCGAGCTCAGCTCGCAGGCGGAGCAGGCACTCAACGAGTTCGAATCCGCAGTGGTGCGCTGTCCTTCGATGTCGTTCTGCAGCTTCGTATCGGGCGAGACGGACTTCATCATGATGATCCATGTCCGCTCGTTCGAGGATTATGACCGCGTCTACCGGCGCGAGCTGTCGACCCTGCCGCATGTCGCGCGCATCCGCAGCAGCTTCCTGATGCGATCGGTGGAGCGGCGGATCGTGGCGCCCGTAGTGCTCGACTCCATTCGCCACCCCTGACACTAAGCTTCAATGCAAAGGGTTGCCGCGCACGAATCGGGCGCACGCCACCCAGTTTCCGTTCGATTCCATCAAACAGCCCGCTCCCGGCTGCATTCTTTGCCGGGAAGCGAAGACGCGCTTTCGCTACACTGCATCGCATAACAGGGGCGACGCAACGACGGAACGCACCCGAGGCAGGACGAACCAACCACGCGGGAGAGACGCCACGTCACCACGGGGGTTCACAACATGCACGAGAGTCGCATCGGCCGCGCATCCGCGCGTCCGTCCAGCATCCAGCGCCGCGCCCGCTTCGCCGCGGTCGCGCCGGGCGCACTGATCCTTTGCCTCGCCTGGTCGGGATCGGCCTTCGCACAGGCCGAGGCGCGGGGACCCGACAAGTCGGCGCCGGCCGAGGGGCAGACCACCAACACGCCGGGCGGCAAGCCGGAGCTCCCGGTCGATCCGCTCACCGGCGAACCGATCGCCGATCCCGGCGGCGACATCGTCGTCACCGGCACGCGAATCGAACGCGACGGGTACAGCGCGCCCACCCCGGTCAGCGTGATCAGCAGCAAGGAGATCCAGACCGAGGCGCCGGCCAATATCGCCGATCTCGTCAACACGCTGCCCGCGGTGCGCGGCGGATCGACGGCGGCGAATTCCAACGGCTCGCTGAGCAACGGTCTGGCGGGCATCGCCTCGGTCAATCTGCGCGCGCTCGGCGCCAATCGCACGCTGGTACTGTTCGATGGGCAGCGCTCGGTCGCCTCGGCGACCAACGATCACCGCCTCGGCGCCAACGAGGCCCCACCTGCCATCATCTCGATCTTTCTGG
>JAPJRE010000067.1 GCA_030824725.1 Sphingomonas sp. | reverse complement strand
GGGGAGGGGATGGCGGCATCGCGCGGCAAGACGCTGCAGCACGAGCCTCCACGTCAGCCCCTCCCGCAAGCGGGAGGGGAACGAGGTTACCCCATCACGTTCCGGCCGCGCTGGACAATCGCACTATGCCCCACGCTCGCCTTCAGGCTGCGCTCCGCAACCGTGTCCAAGAACACCCAGTCGTTGCGCGCCTGGTCCGGCGTCAGCGTCAGCGCCATGTATCCGCGGCGGCTGGTGTCGCACCATTTCAGCTCGGGGTTCGCCTTCACCAGGCCCGCAGCCACCACCTTCGGATCGGTCTTGAGCGCGCTTTCGAAGCCCGGCGAGGTCACCGCATGGCCTGCGAACTCGACGCCCGCCGCCTTGCCGTCCTGCGCCAGATCGAATGCCCAGGCATTGTGGCTGTCGCCGCACACGACGAGCAGGTTGGCGCCCATGCTCTGCGACGACGTCAGGAACCGCGCCCGCGCCGCCGGATAGCCGCCCCAGCTGTCATAGCCGAGCGGCAGCCCCAGCTTGCCGGCCAGCACGCCGGCCTGAACATAGGCCTTGGCGCGCGGATCGGCGTCGGGTGCCAGCCAGCCCATCGCGTCGGCCGGCGTCACGAGATTGCCCATGATCGTGCCGAAGCCCACCACCTGCCAGCGCTGCCCCGCCTTCACCGAACGGCGCATCGCATGGTCGAGCCACACTTCCTGCTCGCTGCCGAGCATCGTCGCCGCCGGATCGTGCCAGGCACCGTCGCGAAACGCGGTGAGCGCCTTGGCCGGATCGGCCTCCTTGAACAGCGGCGCGACATCCGGCTGCTGGCTGCGCGCGAGCAGGCGGCTTTCGGTGCGGAAGAAGGTCGCGAGCGTGCCGATGTCATAGGTGCCCCAGGGCGTCTCGGACACCGGCATCCACTCGCGGAACACCTGCATCGCCGCGGCCTTGCGCGCGCTCCAATCGCCTTCCTTGTCGGGCTGGTGGTTCTCGGCGCCGCCTTCCCAGCTGTCGTTCGCGCTTTCATGGTCGTCCCACTGGACGAGCATCGGCTTGTTCGCATGCAGCGCCTGGAGATCGGGATCGGCGCGGTAGCTGGCGTAGCGCAGGCGGTAATCGGCGAGGTGGATCATCTCGCCCGCCGGCTCGGGCCAGCGGCCACCGATCGCGCCGCCGGCCGGCGCATAGCCGCCCTTGGCATATTCGTAGAGATAGTCACCCAGGTGCACCCACAGGTCGATGTCGTCTCGGGCGGCGGCATGGCCATAGGCGTTGAACCAGCCGAACGGCAGGTTCGAACAGGAGAAAATCGCGATGCCGAAGCGGCGCGCATCGCCCAGCGGCAGCGTCTTGGTACGGCCCACCGGCGAGAAGCTGCCGTCGGGTGCCACGAAGCGGTAGAAATAGCGCGTGTCGGGCGAAAGGCCGGCCAGGGTCACCTTGGCGGTGTGATCGCGCCACGCGCCGGTGATCTGCTCGCCTTCGGCGACGATGCGGGTGAAGTCGGCGCTGGTGGCGATCTGCGCGCGCAGTTTCACCGCGCCGCCATCGGCGGGCACGTAGCGTGTCCACAGCAGCATCGTGTCCGGCCCCGGCTCGCCGCTCGCCACCGAATGGGTGAAGCCGCGGGCGGTCGCCTGGGCCAGCGCCATGCCCGGAAGCGCCAGCGCACCGATGCCGAGGGTGCCGGTGAGCAACAACGCGCGGCGGTCGAGTCGAAGAGTCATGTGGTTGCGTCCCTTTTTCGGTCGCGTGGTAGGTGACCGCGATTGGTGTCGTGTTCGTGACAGCGCTGGAAAGCTCGGCTAGGCGAGCGCACGAATCGGCGTTCGGGGCATGACAGGCGGGAGCGCAAACCCGCGCGGCAGGGGCAGACCCGCCGGCGGCATGGAGAAGAACACGCACGTGACATCTATTCGACTCGCACACGGCAAGGCCCTGGGATGACGACGCGGATCGCAACGCACGGCGCCGCCGCACCGGGCAGGGGCTGGCGTGCCATGGCCGCATCGCTGCCGCGCTGGCTGGTACTGCTTCTAGCCGCGACGCTCGTACGCAGCCCGACCTTCGGCAACCCGATCGTCCATGTCGACGAGGAATTCTATTTCATCACCGCGCAGCACATGCTGCACGGCGCACTGCCCTTCGTCGACATCTTCGATCGCAAGCCGGTGGGGCTCTTCCTGCTCTATGTGCCGGCTGCGGCGCTCGGCTTTCCATGGGGAATCCTCGCCTATCAGCTGATGGCGCTGGCGAGCGTGGTGCTGACCGCGATGATGATCGCCCGGCTTGCCGATAGGGCCGGCTGGCACCGCGGCGCGACCCCGGCCGCGCTGCTCTACATCTTCATGCTGAACATCGCCGACGGCCAGGGCGGGCAAGCCCCCGTCTTCTACAATCTGCTGATGATCGGCGCGACCGGTCTGGTGCTGCCCCGCGCCGACGACGACGCCGCGGACGGGCGCCGGATCGCCCGGGCGATGGGCGCGATGCTTCTCGTCGGGCTGGCGATGCAGGTCAAATATTCGGTCCTGTTCGAAGGCCTGTTCCTCGGCCTGTGGCTGACCGTGCGCGAATGGCGCATGGGCACGACGCCGCTGCACTGGACGATCCGCGTCGCCGCCTATGCCCTGACGGCGATGGTGCCGACGGTGCTCGCCGGCGCCGTCTATGCGGCACTGGGCCATTTCGACGCGTGGTTCTTCGCCAATTTCAAGTCGATCCTCGATCGAAAGAGCGATCCGGCGGGCGAGCTGGCGCTGGCCTTCCTGCAAATGGTGCTCTTCCTCGGCCCGCTGCTCACAATATCCTGGTTTTCCTGGCGGATGCCCGCGGCGGACGCGCTCACCGCACGCCGCCGCACGCTCCTGTTCGGATGGCTGATCAGTTCGGTCGTCGGGCTGATCGTCTTCGGATCCTGGTTCAATCACTATGCGCTGCCGGTGATGATGCCGGCGAGCCTGTGCTGCGCCGGATTCTTTGGCGCCGCGCCGACCGGCCGGCGGATCGTGGCGCCGGCGCTGCTGGCGGTGGCCCTGATCGCGGGCGAGACGATCGTCGTGACCTCGGCCTGGCGCCGCGGGAACGCCGCACAGCTGGAGACGATCGCCGCCGCCATCGGGCGTGGCCCGGGCTGCCTGTATCTCCATTCCGGCGACACCATGATGTACGCCGCTTCCGGGCGATGCACCGCCTCCGCCTGGGTTTTCCCCAGCCACCTCGCCCGCGAGCGCGAGAACGGTGCGGTAGGGGCCGATCAGCTCGAGGAAGTGGATCGAATCTTCCGCCGCCATCCGGCCGTCGTCGCGATGCGCGCGCCCTTCACGGGCGAGCGACGCGTGGTGCGGGAGCGCGTGCTCGCGTATCTGCGGCGCGACGGCTATCGCCCGCGCGGGCGCTACCCGATCGGCGACGACCAGATCGCGGTTTACGCAACCGCGCTCGACGATGGCGCCGCACCGCGGCGGGCGGCGAGCAGCGCGCCATAATAGTCCATCAGCGCCGCCGCATGGTCGGCGTCGCTGCGCACCTTGGCGGCGCCCACGCGCGCGGCATGGCGCAGGATCGTCTGGTCGCGCGCGAACAGCCGCCGGATGGCGTCGGCGGCCGACAGCGTGTCGCGCGCGGCATAGCTTTCGGCGTAGAGCGGATCTGCGATCTCGGCGAAGCCGCCCTCGTCGGGCCCAATCAGCGGCAGCCCCGAGGCGAGCGCCTCCCAGGCGACCAGCCCGAACGGCTCGGCGTCCGACCCGTGGATCAGCGCATCGCAGCTGGCGATGATCCGCGACAGCCGCAGCCGGTCATAGACCGGGCGGAAGATGCGGATGTGCGGGCTATCGGCGATCAGCGCCTCGAGCTGCGAGCGCTGCGGCCCGTCGCCGAGCAGCATCAGCCCAACCGGCAGGTCGTTGGCGGCGGCTTCGACCGCCTCGATCACCAGCGGCCAGCGCTTTTCCTTGTGCTGCCGCCCCAGCCCGAGCAGCAGATGCCCCTCGGGCGGCAGCCCCAATTGGGCGAGCAGCGACACGCGCAGCTTCTCGTCACGCAAATCGGGGGAGAACCAGCCGCGATCGATACCGAGCGGCACCGAGGCATCGACCTTGAGCCCGCGCCGCTCGAACCGTTTGGCGAGCGCGGGACCGTTGGTCACGAACGCATCATAGTGCGCCAGGAAACGCGCCATGTACTTGGTGTACCAGCCGAACGCCTGCTCGACTTGGAGCGGCGTGGCGACATTGTCGAGCCAGCGCTGCGGATAGGTGCCGACCAGATCGCCATGCGCGAAATAGACCTTGAGCGCATCGCCTTGCCACCGCCCCACCGTCCAGGCGGGGAGCCAGGGCGAGCTGTTCTCGACGATATCGGGCTTTAGGCGATCGAGTGCGGCCCAGACCGGCTCGTCCTTGACGAAGATGCGGTAATTGCGATCGAGCAACAGCGGCGGGGCCTTGATCCAGTGGATCGCACCGCCGCCGGGGCGCTCCTCCACCGCATTCTCGGCACCGGGTGCGACGACGATCAGCTCGTGCCCCAGATCGGCCATCAGGCCCATCTTGCGATCGAGATAGGTGCGTACGCCGCCGCCGGTGGGAGAGTAGAACTCGTTGACGTCGACGATGCGCATGCGTTTCCTCAATCGAGCGGGCTGAACCCTCCCAGGCCGCGCAGATACTGCGCCCGAATGTTCACGGTAGTCACTCCGTTCCCGACGCGCACCGTCGCCTGACGCAATTTGGGACGGCTGCGACCGAGGCGCTGGTTCGAGGGGAAGCCGGCACCGTCGGACCAGAAGTTGAACTTGTTCTTGCCGTCGCGATCATGGGTGAACAGCACCGCATATTCACCGGGTGCCGGCACCCGGATGCACAGGATCACGGCGCCTGATGGCGGCGTGTTCGCCCAGATGCGACGGAAGGTCTTGCCTTCCTTGATGAGGTCGCGGTCATCCTTGAGGAAGTCCTCCTCGGTCGCCGGGTAGAGCTCCAGCTTCAGCCGTCCGCTGCGGTCCTTGAGGCCGGTGATCTCGGCCTGGATGGCGGGGCCGCGGCCGCTGGTGCAGGCGCCGGCGTCCTCGCCCAGCGTCTGCGCGGTGGCCGGCTGCGTGGCGGCAGCGGCAAGCAGCGTCGCGGCCAGTAGGGCGGTGCGCTTCATGCGGTTTTCCTCGTAAGCAAAGCGTGCAGGCCGAAGCCGGCGATCAGGACCATGTGCGCGGCGAGCGAAAGACCGGCAATCAGCGCCATCAATTCGGACAGAGCCTCGCCCTGGCCGATCACCATGATCGCGAAGCTGGCGAACAGCAGTTCCTTGTTCGGCACCAGCGGCAGGCGCCAGGCGAGCAGGCGCCCGGCGGAAAGCAGCAGCCAGATGCCGATCGAGACCTGCGGCATCGCGAAATGCCAGGCGAAGGCGATCAGCACCGAGCTGGAGATGATTCGCAGGCAGTGGATGCCGAACACCCACCAGAGCGCGCCGCGCGGCAGCGAGAAGACTCGCTTGGAAAAGATCAGGAACGGCAACGACATCGCGAAGATCACAGCGATCGAGCCCATCAACGTGTTGAACTCGGCGGGCTTCAGCAGGTCGATGCCGAAGGGCAGCGCCATCGCGACCACCGCGAGTGTCATCGCGTTGCCGGCGATCGCCGAGAGGATCGTCACGTCCTTCACCGCCCCGAAGGGGGCCGCGACCATCTGGGTGCGCTGGCGCGCCCAGGCGTAGAAATAGGCTTCGCCCGAATAGCCGAGCAGCACTTCGTTCGCGATCCGCTTCTTGTGGAGCGCGATCATCCCGTCGATCGGGATCCGCCACAACTTGCGGAAGATGACATAGTCGAAGGTCGGCGAGCCGAGATAATAGAGCAGGAAGACGAGGTAAAACAGCGGGTTGGTGGGCAACGCCCGCGCCAGCCCGGTCAGGCCGCCGCCGAACAGCTCGCGCGCCAGCCCCGCCACCATCAGCAGCGTCAGGCCCGCGCCCAGCCACATGGGCCAGCGACGCTTGATCTTCTCCACGGGCTCGAGCCCCGCAAGATCGGGTGCAGCCGGAATCGCCGCTTCGGCCATGCGCGTATTCACCGAAGCGTCTCCAACCTGCCTGTTCAATCCATTCAAAAGCGCCACCGCCAAAACCGAAACATTCGCTCACTTGCCGCGTTTCGACGGCTCCGATACCCGGATCGCGACGCGCGACGCTAGGCTTTCCCAACACATTGCGGTTTATTCCGGCAGCGATTTGGGCTTTAGAAAGGCAAACCGCAAGTAGATGCTATACCGCTCCCCCCCCTCCACGCCGCTCCATATCCTGGCGTTCGCAGAAACTCTGCAGGGCGGCGGCGTCGAGCGCGCGCTGCTGCGCATGGCGGCGGGGTGGCTCGAAAGGGGACATCGGGTGACCCTGGTGCTGGGCGCGTGCGAGGGTCCACTGGCGGCCGAGCTGCCCGCCGCCATCGAGCTGGTCGAGCTGGGCAGCCCGCATTATCCGATCCTGATGCGGCTGCCCGGCGTGGTCCGCAAGGTCGATCCCGACGTCATCTTCTGCCCAGGCAACTACTATACCGCCGCCGCGGCGGTGGTCCGCCTGCGGCTCGGCCGCGACTGCCCGCCAATCATCGCCAAAGTCTCGAACGCGCTGGTGCGGCATGAGATGTGGCGGATCGTCGCCTGGGGCTATAATCGCTGGCTGCGCTGGCACCCCCGGTTTCTCGACCACGTCGTGGCGATGACCCCGGCGATGGCGCGCGAGGCGATGGCGAAGATGGCGCTGGCCGCCGATCGAGTGAGCGTGATCGCCAATCCGCCGGCCGAACGCATCCCCGATGCCGCTCCCCTTGCGCTCCCCCGCGGTCGCTACATCGTCGGCGTCGGCCGGCTGGAGCCGCAGAAGCGCTGGGACCGACTGATCGATGCCCTTCCGCGGCTCTCCGACCCGACGATCCGGCTGCTGCTGCTCGGCGAGGGCAGCGCGCGCGCGCCGCTGGAAGCACAGGTGGCGCGGCTCGGGCTGGGCGACCGCGTGACCATGCCCGGCCATGTCAGCGACCCGTTGCCGGCGCTGAAGGGCGCGACGGTCGCGGCACTGACCTCGGACTATGAAGGCGTGCCCGGTGTGGTGCGCGAGGCGCTGTCGCAAGGCACGCCAGTCGTTGCGACCGAGGCCAGCGTGGCGGTACGCGAACTCATCGATTCGCCGACGCTCGGCACCGTGGTGCCGCGCGAGGACGGCGATGCGCTCGCGGCGGCGCTGGACCACTGGATCGCACCCGGCCGCCCCCGCCCCGTCCCGCGCATGAACGTGGGCGATCCGATCGGCGACTATCTGGCGCTGTTCAGCCGGCTGGCGCGTCAGCGCATCGCGTAGCGCAGGCCGATCCACAGGGTGCGCGGCGTGGCGCGTTCGATGACATTACCGCCGCTGATCCCTGCCTGCACCTCGGCGTCGAACAGATTCTCCGCGCGGCCCTCGACCCGGAGCGAGCGCGCCACCGGCACGCCGAGCGTCGCGTCGACGGTCCAGGCCGAATCGAGCCGAGCGCTGTTCTGGTCGTCCTCAAACCGCGCCCCGGCATAGCGCGCCGTCACCGAAGCGTTGGCGAGAGCAGCGCGCCAGGCGAGCGTTGCCGATCCCTGGAAGCGCGGGGTCTGCGCCGGACGCAGCCCGTCGAGCGACATCGCCGCGCCGGAGGCATGGACGCGGCTGTCGGCATAGGCCCAGGAGCCGGCGAGGCTCCAGGCGCCGAACGTCCAGTGGCCGTCCAGTTCGATGCCCTTGGCCTCGACGGCGTCGAGATTCTGCCGCTGGCGATAGGCCCCCGCCGCCGATACGAAGCCGACCCCGGGGAAGGTCCCCGGCCCGCGCGCCAGCGTGACATTGGCGATCGCGCCGTCGAGCCGGTTCCAATAGCCGGTCGCCCGGAAGACGAGGTCGGGCAACGGCCGCAGGTCGACGCCTACCTCGCCGCCCCACAAACGCTCCGGGTCGAGGCCCGAATTGGCCGCAGTGGCATCGGCGCCGGCGCGGAACGGGCGGTAGAGTTCGTTGAGCGTCGGCAGGCGCCAGCCGCGATAGCCCGCCGCGCGCAGCGTCACCAGACCCATCGCGTAGGCGGCGCCCAGCCGTCCCGTCGGCTCCCAGCCATGGCGGTTGCTGTACCGCGTGTCGGTCAGCACCGGGCCGGCGGCGAGCGGCGCCTCGAACAGGCTACCGTCATGGATCGTCCAGTGGTCCAGGCGCCCACCGGCATCGAGCGTCCAGCCGCCACTATTATAGCTGGCATTGGCGAAGCCGCCCGTCGTGAGGCTCGCGCCGCCGGCAATGCGCCGCCGCGTCGGGTTGGTGCCGACAAAGGTGTAGAGCTCGCGCGTCTCGCCCGAGACGCGGCGCAGGTCGCCGCCGAGCCGCAGCGTCACGCCCCCGCCCACCGGCGGCGCGACTTCTATTCGCCCGCCGATGCCGGTCGAGGGGACTTCCTGTTGGACAACGGGGCTCACCGTGTCGCGCGCGGCGGAGATGCTGGCGAAGCCGCTTTCGAACTGCCGCACTTGGAGATAGGCGAGCGCGGACCAGCCCCATTCGCCCTTCTGTCCGTTGCCGCGGTGAACGAGCCGCACGCTGGCGTCGGCGCCCTTGCTCAATACGTCGGTGAAGGCGGTGCCACGATCGCGCTGGTCGGTGAAGCCGGAGAGATTGGTCTGGAGTTCGGTGCCGCCCCCGACATCGGCCACGCCGCGCACGGCGATGCTGGCCTGCGCATAGGGCGCCGTACGGTCGACGCGGCCAGGGTTCACGATCGGCACGAAGCCGTCGCTGCGGCCATATTGCCCGGCAACGGTGAAGAAGCCGCTGCTAACCGGCACCGCCGCGACGGCGCTTGCGTCGACGCTGTGGCGGCTGCCATAAAAGCCAGCGACGTTCAGCCGACTCAGTTCGGCGGGACTGCCGCTCTCCAGCTCGACCGTCCCCGCCAGCGCACCCGGCCCGGCAAAGCCGCTGCCGCCGCCGCGTGTCACGCGCACGCCGGCGAGCCGGCCGGCCATATAGGCCGGGAACGGCACCCAGCCGCCGAACGGATCGGTCTGCGGCACGCCGTCGAGCAGCAGCAGCGCACGGCTGGAGGCGTTGCCGCCGAGCCCCCGCAGCGTGATGCCCTGGCTGGTCGGATGCGCCGAGGTGGAAGTCGAGCGGCGGAACTGCGCGAGCCCAGCGACATCGGCCAGCACGTCCTCGATCCGGTTGCTGGCGGTGTCGGCCAGCCGGGCGCGGTCGATCGTCACCACGGCATAGGCGGCATCGCCCGGCGGCACGTCGAGCCCGCGGCCGGTAACGACGATCTCGTCCTGCGCGCGATCCTGCGCGACGGCAGGCGCCGCCACGCACAGCGCGGCAACCGCGCATCCCAGTTTCTCAAGCATGTGGCGCGACGGTATCCGGATGAGCGGCGACGAACGCCGGAAGGAAGACGGCAGCCGCTTCGGCGCGCAGCAGCAGCGGATAGGCGTCCAGCGGCACGGCGAAGCGCCGGGCGTTGAACAGTTGCGGGACCAGGAAACAGTCGGAGATGTCGGGTGCGGCACCCCCGAGGAACGGGCCGTCGCCGCCGGAGTTGCGCACCATCGCCTCCAGCGCCGAAAAACCCTCGGCCATCCAGTGCGCCGTCCAGGCCGAGCGCGTCGCGACATCGGCGCCGACGCCATGCTCCAGATGCCGCATCACCCGCAGATTGTTGATTGGATGGACGTCCATCCCGATCACCATCGCCCGCGCCAGTGCATCGGCCCGCGCGTCCCGATCGGCGGGGATCAGCCGCGGTTCGGGGTAGCGCGCGTCGAGCCAGTCGAGGATGGCCAGGCTCTGGGTGAACACCCGGCCGTCCGCCTCCAGCGCGGGCACCAGCCCCTGGGGGTTGCGCGCGAGATGCGCGGGGCTGCGCTGGGCATTTTCCAGCAACGAAATCTCGTGCCGCACATGGTCCACCCCCTTGAGGGCGAGCGCGATCCGCACCCGATACCCCGCCGAGGAGCGGAAATAATCGTGCAGCACGAGCATCGGCTCAGTCCTTTTCGGAGTCGTCGTCGCTATTGGGCTTCTTGCCGTTCAGCCGGGCGTTGCTCTCCAGCGCCACCTTGATCATCGCGACCATCGGATCGGCCAGCGCCAGCCCAAGCACGCCGAACAGCGTGCCGGCGAGGATCTGCGAGGAGAGCGTCAGCGCCGGCGGCAGGTCGACCGTACGCTTGGCGACCATCGGGATCACCACATAGCCGTCGAAATTCTGCACGGCGAAATAGATGATGATCGCCCAGAAGCCGGTTTCCTGGCCCGCGCTGAAGCCCACCGCCGCCATCAGCACGCCCGAGATGATCGCGCCGACATTGGGGATGAACGCGAGCACGCCGGTGATGATGCCGAGCAGCAGCGCCATCGGCACGCCCGCGACGCTCAGCAGGATCCAGGTCAGCACGCCCTCGAACAGCATCCCGAGCAGACGCCCGGCGAGCAGCCGCCGCATCGTCGTCGCCATCCCGCCCAGCATGTGGGCGAAGGCGTGGCGCTGGTCGAGCGGCACCATCCATTGCAGCCCGCGCTCGTAGATGCGCGGCTCGAGCGCGATGAACAAGCCGAGGATCAGGATCATGATCATGCTGGTCACCGCGCCGATCGCAGTGCCCACCGCGCTGGTGAGCTTGCCCACCGAGCCCAGCGCCTCGCGCAGCATGCCGTTGATGTCCGACCGGCCGGGCATCAGCCCCATGTCCGAGGCCCAGCGCGCGACCCGGTTCGCCTGCGCCTCCAGCGTCGTGCGCAGCTGCTCGGCCTGCTCGGAGATCTGCATGCCGGTGCGGTAGAAGACGAGGCCGAAGAAGGCGAAGACGAGGAGCAGCACCAGCCCGATGCGCAGGCCGCGCGGGATCGGCAGCACCTTGCCGAGCAGCCGTGCGCCGCCATCGAGCATCGAGGCGAAGACCAGCCCGGCGAAGATGATCAGCAGCGGCTGGACCAGCAGCACGACCAGCGCGATGCCCACCGCCATGCCCAGCCAGACGGCGGCCTTTTTGAATTCGGCGCGGGTGGCGGGATCGCGAAACTCGTTCGGGCCCGGCTCGCGCACGACGCGGACGTGCGCGGATTCCAGCGGATCGTTGCTCATTGTTCCTCGTGGGTAGGGTGCAGCGAAATGCCGAACCGATCTCCGCGGAAACCCGTGAACCAGGTCAGCGGGTTCCATGTCGACGAGCCGTCGCGCGAAAAAGTGATGAACTCGGCACGCCCGCCGATATTTTCCCACGGCACCGGTCCACCGAGCCCGCCCTGTTCGAGGCTGAAGCGGCTGTCGGCGCTGTTGTCGCGGTTGTCGCCCATCAGAAACACATGGTCCTTGGGCACCACGGTCGGCGGGAAATTGTCGCCGGCGGAATCGCCCAGGTCGGCGATATCGTAGCTGGCGCCGTTCGGCAGCGTCTCGCGGAACAGCGTCAGGCTGCAATAGGCCTTGCCCTGGTGGACGACGCGGCGGCCCTCGTAGAAGATCGATCCGCCACGCTCTGGATCCGGATCGCAGCGCGTATTGCCGTCGATCGGGACCAGCCGCTCGCCCAGCGGTTCGCGCGCCAGCTGCTTGCCGTTCAGCCATACAATACCGTCGCGCACGGCAATGGTGTCGCCGGGCAAACCGATCACGCGCTTGATGTAATCGCTGCTGTGCTGCGGCGGCGTGACGATGACGATGTCACCGCGCGCCGGCAGCCGACCGAGGATGCGGCCCGGGATCGGCGGCAGCAGATGGAAGGTCGGCGTGACGAAGGAATAGCCATAGGGATATTTGCTGACGATCAGCTGGTCCCCCACCCGCAGATTGGGCAGCATCGATTCCGAGGGGATGTAGAAGGGCTTGGCGATCAGGCTGTGAAAGGCGAGCACCCCCAGCACCAGCCAGACTAGGCCGCGCAGTTCGGCCCACCAATCGGTACCCTGGCGTGTGGCGCGCTGGCGTCGCTCGCTCCGCTTGCTGCTCAACGCCAGTTCGTCCGCCCCCATTACATTTCCTTTTCCGCCGGCACGGCTTCGATCATCACCATCGCGAACGCCCAAGGCATGTCGTCCGTAAGCGTCAGGTGCACCTTCGCCACGTGTCCCGGTGGCGTCATGGCGTCAAGTCTCGCCTTGGCCCCGCCGGTCAGCGCGAGCGTGGGTGCGCCAGACGGTGCATTAACCACGCCGATATCCTTCATGAACACGCCCCGGCTGAAGCCGGTTCCGACCGCCTTGGAAAATGCCTCCTTGGCCGCAAAGCGCTTGGCGAGGGTGGGCGCGTAATTGTGCGGGCGCTTGGCGGCCTTGGCGAGCTCGACCTCGGTGAACACGCGCTGCTCGAAGCGCGTGCCGTAGCGATCGAGCGAATTGCGGATCCGCTCGATGTTGCAGAGGTCGGAGCCGAGACCGAGGATCATGCGTCCCTCTCCCGCCTGCGGGAGAGGGACGGAGCCGCCGCAAGCGGCGGAAGGGTGAGGGTGTGTGAGGATCGCGAAATCATCGGCCCGAAGGCGCCCGACTTACCCTCATCCCGGCCCTCTCCCGCAGGCGGGAGAGGGAGAAGTTGGGCAAGCCTCACCTCGCCGAGTCCATCAGCGCGCGCATCCGCTGCACCACCGGGCCCAAGCCATCGAAGATCGCCTCGCCGATCAGGAAATGGCCGATATTGAGCTCCATCACCTGCGGGATAGCGGCGATCGGTACGACATTGTCGAAGGTGAGGCCATGCCCCGCATGCGGCTCGATGCCGTTGCGCGCCGCCAGCGCCGCCGCATCGGACAGCCGCTTCAGCTCGACTGCCAGATGGTCGCCCGCCAGCTCGGCATAGCGGCCGGTGTGCAGCTCGACGACCGGCGCGCCGAGCCGAATCGCGGCGTCGATCTGCCGCGCCTCGGGCTCGATGAACAGCGAAACGCGACTGCCATTGTCGCGCAGCTTGGTGACCATCGGCGCGAGCAGGTCGAACATGCCCGCCGCGTCGAGCCCACCCTCGGTGGTCCGCTCCTCGCGCTTCTCGGGCACGATGCATACCGCGTGCGGGCGATGCTTCAGCGCAATTGCCAGCATCTCCTCCGTCGCCGCCATTTCGAGGTTGAGCGGCACGGTCAGTTCGGCGGAGAGCCGGGCGATGTCGCCATCGGTGATGTGCCGACGATCTTCGCGCAGGTGCGCGGTGATGCCGTCCGCCCCCGCCTCGGCCGCGAGCAGCGCTGCGCGCACGGGATCGGGATAACCGCTGCCGCGCGCGTTCCGCACGGTGGCGACATGGTCGATGTTGACCCCGAGGCGCAGCCTGCCGGTCATGCGGTGATCGCCCGGCTCCCGGGCTTGATCGCCGGGATCGCCGCCAGCTCGGGCGGGAGCTGGTCGGCGGGATAGGCCGGCACGTCGAGCTTGGTCAGCGAAATCAGCGGCACGCCGACATCGGCCTTGCCGTTCGAGCGATCGACGATGCACGCGGCCCCCACCAGCGTGCCCGGGTGCTTGCGGATCGCCGCGATGCACTCGCGCGAGGATAGGCCGGTGGTGACGATGTCCTCCACCATCACCACCCGCGCGCCTTCGGGGATCTCGAAGCTGCGGCGCAGCTGGAACTCGCCGTCCTCGCGCTCGACGAACACCGCCTTGCAGCCGAGCGCGCGCGCCGTCTCATAGCCGGGGATGATCCCGCCGATCGCGGGCGAGACGACGATGTCGACCTCGCCGAACGTCTCGCGAATCAGCTTGCCGAGCGCGCCGCACACCCGCTCGGTGCGGACCGGGTCCTCGAAGATCCGCATCTTCTGGAGAAATACGGGAGAGCGCAAACCCGAAGACAGGATAAAATGCCCCTCAAGCAACGCGCCTGCGCTGCGAAATTCGTCGAGGATGGCGTCTCCGGTCAATGTCTGGGCTCCTGAAGTCAACGGTGGAACGATCCTTTAAGTGGCGGGGGCTGCTACCGCAACCGCACGCGAAAAAGGTTGAGCATGGCCTTTTCCCAGCTATACCTTTGGTTCAAAGGGCCGCTAGGATGCCCCGGTTGTGCGTTCCTGGAGAGGGGTGACAACACCATTATGCGCAGTTTCTTGGTACCGACGATCCTGCTGGCCACCGGGCTGGCCTTCGCTTCTCCGGGACTGGCGCAACCCGCCGCCC
>JAPJRE010000066.1 GCA_030824725.1 Sphingomonas sp. | reverse complement strand
TTGCCGGCCCGGGCGCCTGCGTGACGAATGCTCGTCAGCCCCCTTGATAGGATCCCGCTTCGAACACTTGCCATTGCCGGCAAATGGAGCTGGGAACCTCCCCGAACCGTGGCCTTTTTGCGCCTGCGCTTCGACGATTTCTGGGTAGAAGGATGCACCGCCTTTGTCACCGGTCGACTGCGGGGCGGCGGCAGATTGCGGCGCGCCTGTGTCGAATCGGCAACAGAACGCTTCCCACGCCGCGCGACTGGCCCTAGAGGGTGGCCATGCTACTCTCGCGCTATGAGCGAATGATCGCCCGCCGCTATCTGCTGCCCGGGCGCAGCGAAGCCTTCATCGCCGTCGTCGCCGGCTTCAGCCTCGTCGCCGTCATGCTCGGCGTCGCCGCGCTGATCGTCGTGATGAGCGTGATGAACGGGTTTCGCGCCGAGCTTTTCGACAAGATCGCCGGGCTGAACGGCCATGCGGTGGTGCAGGGCTATAACGGCCAGTTGCGCGACTGGCGCCGCATCGCCGACGACGCGCGTGCGATCCCCGGCGTCACCGCCGCCACGCCGCTGATCGAGCAGCCGTTGTTCGCCGGCTATAACGGCCGCGTAGAATTCGCGCTGGTGCGCGGCATGCGCGTGCAGGACATCCAGGCCAATGCGACGCTGAAGGGCAAGGAGATCCTCGGATCGTTCAAGAACCTCAAGCCCGGCAGCGAGCAGATCGCGATCGGCTCGCGACTGGCCGAGGCGCTAGGGGCAACGATCGGATCGGAGATCTCGATCATCAACCCGCAGGGCGTGGCGACGCCGTTCGGCACCAATATCCGCATCGTGAAATATCGGATCGCGGCGATCTTCGAAGTCGGCGTGTACGACTATGACAAGAGCTACATCATCATGCCGATGGAGGACGCCCAGACGCTGTTGCTGATGGGCGACACGGTGGGCATGGTCCGGATCGACACCAACAATCCCGACAAGATCGAGCAGGTGATCCGCCCGCTTGCCGAGAAGGTGAGCACTATCGGCCAGATCACCGACTGGCGGCAGATGAACAGCGAGCTGTTCGAGGCGCTGTCGGTCGATCGCATCGTCTCGTTCACGATCCTGTCGATCATTCTGGTGGTGGCATCGTTCAACATCATCTCGTCGCTGATCATGCTGGTCCGCGCCAAGACGCGGGACATCGCCGTGCTGCGGACGATGGGCGCGACGCGCGGCGGACTGATGCGGATCTTCGTGACGGTCGGCACCACGATCGGCGCGCTGGGCGTGGGGGCAGGGGGCGTGCTCGCCTTCTTCTTCATTACCTTCCGCGAGCAGGTGGTATGGGCGATCGGCGCGGTGACCGGCCAGAAGGTGTGGGACCCGCAGATGCGCTTCCTCACCGAGCTGCCCGCCAAGACCGATCCGTTCCAGACTTTCGCAATCTGCGCGATGGCGCTGCTCTTCACCTTCCTCGCCACCCTCTACCCTGCGTGGAAGGCGGCGAGCACCGATCCCGTCCAGGTGCTGCGCTATGAGTGATCCGGTTCTCCAGACGCGCGACCTGCGCCGCAGCTTCGAGCAGGGTGGCGTCCGCATCGACGTGCTGCGCGGTGTCGATCTCGACGTGCAGCCGGGCGAGATCGTGGCACTACTCGGCCCCTCGGGCTCGGGCAAGTCGACCCTGCTGCAGGCAGTGGGGCTACTCGAGGGCGGGTTCGAGGGATCGATCCGGATCGTCGGGGAGGAAGCGGCGAAGCTTTCGGCCAGCGCCCGCACCGAGGTGCGGCGCGACAAGCTGGGCTTTGTCTACCAGTTCCACCATCTGCTGCCCGATTTCGACGCAACCGAGAATGTCGTGCTGCCGCAGATGATCCATGGCGGCACGCGCGCGGCGGCGCAGGCGCGGGCGCGCGAGCTGCTCACGCTGCTGGGGCTGGAGCATCGGCTGACGCACCGGCCGAACCAGCTCTCCGGCGGCGAACAGCAGCGCGTTGCCGTCGCCCGCGCGCTGGCCAATCGGCCGCCGCTGGTGCTGGCCGACGAGCCCACCGGCAATCTGGACGAGGCGACCTCGGACCGGGTCTTTGGCGAGTTCCTCAATCTGGTCCGCAACGAAGGGTCGGCCGCGCTGGTCGCCACCCATAACGAACGGCTGGCGGCGCGCATGGACCGCGTGGTGCGGTTGCACGAGGGACGCCTGGAGGAAATGGCATGAGCGAGGCGATCACGCAGATTCCGGTGACGCTGCCGGACGGCACAACCAGCGACCTTTCGGCCTTCACCGGCCAGGTGCTGCTGGTCGTCAACACCGCGTCGAGATGCGGGTTCACCCCGCAGTACAAGGAGCTGGAGCAGCTTTGGCGGGCCTATCGTGATCGCGGCTTCGCGGTGCTGGCATTTCCGTGCAACCAGTTCGGCGCACAGGAGCCCGGCGATGCGGAGGAGATCGCGAATTTCTGTTCGCTGAGCTATGACGTAACCTTCCCGATCTTCGCGAAGGTGGATGTGAACGGCAGCGACGCTGCGCCGTTGTTCCAGGCGCTCAAGGCGCAGGCGCCGGGGGTGTTCGGCACCGAGGCGATCAAGTGGAACTTCACCAAATTCCTGGTGGACCGCGCTGGCGCGGTGGTGGGTCGCTATGCCCCGACCACGACCCCCAGCGCCATCGCCGCGGACATCGAGAAGCTGCTATAGGCCAAACAAGCACGGCCGGGGCGGGAGGTGTGTGGATGCCCCGGCCGCGCTTTCATTTACCACATCTTCACATGTATGAAGATGTAGATCGATCCGTTCCGGCATGATCCCATGATCGGGCGCAAAAGCTGTGGAGAAGCGCGGCTGCGGGTTGGCAATTGGGCGTGCGCGCTCCTAGGTTCGGGCATGGCGCATTCCGGTTTCGTCCCGCTTCGGGTTTTCTCCTGCTACACCATGCTCGAAGGGGCGATCGACCCCAAGGCGATCGCCAAGCACGCCAAGAGCCACGGCTTCCCCGCCATTGCCGTCACCGATCGCAACGGCCTCTATGCCGCGATGAGCTTTTCGGACGCCGCCAAAAAGGCCGGCGTCCAGCCGATCGTCGGCACGCTGCTGGCGGTGAAGCGCTCGAACCTCGCCGAGGGCCTCAACGTGCCGATCGACTGGCTTGCGCTCTACGCGCAGGACCAGACCGGCTATGAGAATCTCTGCCACCTCGTCTCGCAGGCGCATCTCGATCGCCCGATCGAGGAGGATGCGCATGTCCCGTTCGCGGCGCTCACCGGCCATACCGACGGCCTGCTCTGCCTGACCGCGGGTGCGGAGGGCGCGCTCGCCCGGCTTTATGCCGAGGGGCAGGACAAGGCCGCCGAGGCCTATGTCGCGCAGCTCGAGGCGCTGTTCCCCGAGCGACTTTATGTCGAGATCGCCCGGCGCAACAACGAGGTGGAGACTCGCGCCGAGGACAAGCTGGTCGACCTCGCCTATGCGCGAGGCCTGCCGCTGGTGGGCACCAACCCGGCATGCTTCGCCGAGGCCGATTTCTACGACGCGCACGACGCGATGCTCTGCATCGCCAACTCGACCTATCTCGAGACCGACGATCGCCCGCGCTCCTCGCCCGAGGTCTGGCTGAAGCCGGCCGAGACGATGAAGACCAATTTCGCCGACCTTCCCGAGGCGATCGAGAACACCCTCGTCGTGGCGCAGCGCTGCGCCTATGCCGCCCCCAAGCGCAAGCCGATCCTCCCCAGCCTCGCGGGCGACCGCGAGGGCGAGGCGGCGATGCTGCGCGAGCGGAGTTGGGCCGGCCTCAAGGACCGGCTCGACTTCGCCGGCATCACCGATCCATCGGAAGTGGAGGTATATAACAAGCGCCTCCAGTTCGAGCTCGACATCATCATCCAGATGGGGTTCCCGGGCTATTTCCTGATCGTGGCCGACTTCATCCAATGGGCGAAGTCGAACGACATCCCGGTGGGGCCGGGCCGTGGTTCGGGCGCGGGCTCGGCGGTCGCCTGGGCGCTGACCATCACCGATCTCGATCCGCTCAAGCTGGGCCTGCTGTTCGAACGCTTCCTCAACCCGGAACGCGTCTCGATGCCCGACTTCGACATCGACTTCTGCGAAACCCGGCGCGGCGAAGTGATCCGCTACGTCCAGGAGAAATACGGCCGCGATCACGTGGCGCAGATCATCACCTTCGGGACGATGAAGGCGCGCGCGGTGATCAAGGACGTCGGCCGCGTGCTGCAGATGAGCTACGGCCAGGTCGATCGTCTCGCCAAGCAGATCCCCAACCACCCGACCGACCCCTGGACGCTGGAGCGCACGCTGAACGGCGTCAGCGAATTCCTCGCCGAATACAACGGCAACGAGGATGTGAAGCGCCTCGTCGACCTGTCGATGCGGATGGAAGGCCTGCCGCGCCACAGTTCGACCCACGCCGCCGGCGTGGTGATCGGCGACCGGCCGCTCGCGCAGCTGGTGCCGCTCTATCGCGATCCGCGCTCGGACATGCCGGTGACCCAGTTCGACATGAAGAATGTCGAGGGCGCCGGGCTGGTGAAGTTCGACTTTCTCGGCCTCAAGACGCTGTCGGTGCTCAAGAAGGCGGTGGTGCTGCTCGCCAAGCGCGGCGTCGAGGTGAACCTCGACCGGCTCGATTGGGACGACGAAGGCGTCTATGCGCTGCTCCAGCGCGGCGACACGGTGGGCGTGTTCCAGCTGGAATCCGAAGGCATGCGCCGTACGCTGACCGCGGTGCGGCCGACCAATTTCGGCGACATCGTCGCGCTCGTCTCGCTCTATCGCCCGGGTCCGATGGACAACATCCCGACCTTCGGCGCGCGCAAGGCGGGCCGCGAGCCGATCGTCTACCCGCACGATCTGCTCGAGCCGATCCTGAAGGAGACGTACGGGATCTTCGTCTATCAGGAACAGGTGATGCAGGCCGCGCAGATCCTCGCCGGCTATACGCTGGGCGGCGCAGACATGCTGCGGCGCGCGATGGGCAAGAAGGTCAAGGCGGAGATGGATGCCCAGCGCAGCATCTTCGTCAAGGGCTGCAAGGAAGTGAACGACATCCCGGCGGCCAAGGCCAACGAGCTGTTCGACTTGATCGACAAGTTCGCCGGCTATGGCTTCAACAAGTCGCACGCCGCCGCCTATGCGCTGCTCGCCTACCAGACGGCGTGGCTGAAGGCGCACCATCCGCACGAATTCTTCGCCGCCTCGATGGCGTACGACATCCACCAGACCGACAAGCTGGCGGTGTTCGCCGACGACATGCGGCGGCTGGGCATCGAGGCGACCTCGCCCGACATCAACGCCAGCGAGGCCGACTTCACCGTGCAGGCGCATGGCGAGGGGCTGGCGGTGCGCTATGCGCTGGGCGCGCTGAAGGGCGTAGGCGAGCGGGCGATGGAGCTGCTGGTCGAGGAGCGCGAGAAGAACGGCCGCTTCGCGAGCCTCGACGATTTCGCCAAGCGCGTCGATCCGCGCGTGCTCAACAAGCGCCAGCTGGAAACGCTGGCCTCGGCGGGTGCGTTCGACAGCATCGAGCCCAACCGCGCAGGCGTCCATGCCGCGGCTGAGACGATACTCGCGGTCGCCCAGCGCGACCATGCCAGCCGGATGAGCGGGCAGGGCGGGCTGTTCGGCGATGCCGAGCCGGCGGGCGGCGGGATCACCGTGCCCAAGGATGCGGTCTGGTCGATGTCCGATAAGATTAACGCCGAGAAGGATGCCTTTGGTTATTATTTCTCGGCACATCCCCTCGATCGCTACGAGCATCTGTTCCGCGGCCAGGGCGTGCGCGACATCGCGAGCCTGCCCGACATGCAGATCCCGGAGGGCGCGCGGGTCAATGCGCAGATCGCCGCGCTGATCGAGGATTGCCGCTACCGCACCTCGGCGCGGGGCAACCGCTATCTGATGGCGACGATTTCGGACCGCAGCGCGCAGATCCAGACCTCGTGCTTCGAGGAGCTGATCGCCAAGGACATGGAGGCCTGCGCCGCCGGCACCGGCTGCGCGATCCTGACGCTGGAGCTCGACAAGCGCCCCGGCGAGGATACGCCGCGCGCGGCGGTGAAGCGGGTGCAGCCGTTCGACACGCTGGCGGGTACCACCCAGCTGATCCTCGAGATCCGCATCGAGGATCCGACCGTGCCGGCGCAGCTGGCCGCGCTGGTCGGCGAGCTGCGCGGCGGGGGCAGGGGCGAGATCCTGCTCCACGCCCCGATCGACGGCGGCGAGGCGACGGTGATGCTCGGCCGCGGTTTCCGGCTCGATACCGAGCTGGCGGCGCGGATCGAGACGATGCCGGGGGTGCAGGCCGCCTCGCTGATCCCGGCGAGCATGAAGCTGCAGGCGGCGGCCTGAGGCCGAGGCTTCTGTAGCCGTTCGCCGGTGCGCCCTTCCACCATTCGCTGGCGCGGATGTCCCCCTCCCCCGGAGCATAGCTCCGAGGGAGGAAACACTACTAAGCACGTGGCAAAGCGTCTCCTCTACCGCGAAGCGGGGGAGGGGACCGCGCCGCGCCGGCGGCGTGGTGGTGGGGGTATATCGACGAGCAGGTATGCCGTGCCCGCCCAGCAACAGGATGTAACGCCCACCCCTCTCGACTCCCGCGAATGAAGGCGTATCCTGCGCCCAAAACAGCCACGCAATGGAGAGGCATATGCTGGGCGGCATGCAGGATTTCGAACTTCGGGTATCCACCTTGCTCGACCACGCGGCACGGGAACACGGGCCGCGCGAGATCGTCACCCGCTGGGCGGACGGCAGCGAGACGCGCACGACCTGGGCTGGCATTGCCCACGATGCGCGGCGCATGGCGCAGGCGCTGGAGCGCCTCGGCATCCGCAAGGGCGACCGCGTCGCGACGCTGGCGATGAACCACAGCCGGCATCTCGTTGCGTGGTACGGTGCGACCGGCATGGGCGCGCTGATCCACACGATCAACCCGCGGCTGTTCGACGACCAGCTCGCCTTTATCGGCAACCATGCTCAGGACCGGGTGCTGCTCTACGACCGGATGTTCGCGCCCGTGGTCGAGCGATTGAAGCCTCATTGGACGACCATCGAGCATTATATCTGCTTCGACGATCTCGGCCCCGACGGCTTCGAGGCATGGATCGCCGCCGAGGACGGGAACTATGCCTGGGTGCAGGGCGACGAGCGCGAGCCGATGATGCTCTGCTACACCAGCGGCACGACGGGCAATCCCAAGGGCGTGGTCTACACCCACCGCTCCACCGTGATCCACGCGCTGACCGAGCTGCAGCCGGCGGAGTTCGACCTCTCCACCCAATCGGTGGCGATGCCGATCGTGCCGATGTTCCACGCGGTCGGCTGGGGGCTGCCCTGGGCGGCGGCGGCGGTGGGCGCCAAGATGGTGTTCTCGGCGGTCAACGACCCCAAGATCCTCTGCGAGCTGATGAACCGCGAGAAGGTCACCCACTCGGCGGGCGTGCCGACGGTGTGGTTCGCGATGTTCCAGCATATCGACGCGACCGGAGAGACGCCCAAGCACCTCAGGATCGTCACTATCGGCGGCTCGGCGGCGCCCCGCGCGATGATCGAGCGGCTGATGAAGATGGGCATGCGGGTCAACCATGCCTGGGGCATGACCGAGACCAGCCCGATCGGCACGATGGGCGCGCCTTCGCCCGACTGGGACGAGCTCAGCTTCGAGGCACAGGTCGACCAGGTCAGCAAGCAGGGCAAGGTGCCCTACGGCGTCGAGCTGCGGACGGTGGACGACGAGGGCCGGGTGCTGCCGCGCGACGGCAGGAGTTCGGGCCGGCTGCAGGTGCGCGGACCCTGGGTGATCGGGCAATATTATCGCGAGGAGAAGCCCGCGGTAGATGCCGATAACTGGTTCGACACCGGCGATGTCGCGGTGCTCCACCCGGACGGGGTGATGCAGATCACCGATCGCGCCAAAGATGTGATCAAGTCCGGCGGCGAATGGATCAGCTCCGTCGAGCTGGAAAATTGCGCGGTGGGCTGCGCGGGCGTTGCCGAGGCGGCGGCGATCGGGGTGCACCATCCGCGCTGGGAGGAGCGGCCGATCCTGCTCGTCGTGCGCAAGGCGGGAAGCAATGTGAGCGAGGCGGAGATCCTCGCGCACCTGGGGCAGCACGTCGCCAAATGGTGGCTGCCGGACGAGGTCCACTTCGTCGAAAGCCTGCCGCACACCGCGACCGGCAAGCTGCTCAAGATGGAGATCCGCCAGCGCTACAAGGATTATTCGCTCAAGGCTGCGTGAGGGGCGGGGACCGCTACCCTGGCCGTCATCCCGGCGAAAGCCGGGATCCATTCGCCTCTCAGCTGCAATAAGAGCCGCTCTGGAGACCCCAATGGATTCCGGCTTTCGCCGGAATGACGATGGCGGAGGGAGCGGTTGGCGCCGCCCCCATCAAGCTCACTTAGTCGCGACGATCGCCGCGCTCACCTCGCCCGCCTTGGCGTCGCGGAAGCGGGCGCAGGTGCGGATCGTCTCGATCGAGCGATCGAGGTTGAGCGTGCTGCCCATGGTGGTCGGGCGCAGCTTGGCGTCGACCGCATCGGCCTGCGCGTTCGAGCAGAGCGCGCCGAACATCTGCGCCGCGCGGCCCGAGAACACCCCGCCGCCGCCGCCATTCTTCACGAACTCGTCGAAATGCGCGATCATGAAGTCGCTGGCGAGGTCGCGGGTGTAGGGCGAGCGGAGGAAGCCGGCGACGGTGAACAGCCGCTGGCGGGCATTGACGCGCGGATCCTTGAAGTCATTGAGGAACCAGCGGGCGATATCCGGACTGTTGGCCGCCGCCACGCCCTGGCCGAGCAACTGGAACAGCGCCGGCTTGCCGACGCTCTTCTCCAACAACTGCTGGGCAAAGGGCACGCCGCGCTCGTTGAGCACGATGCCCGCCGCAACGCCGCGCCAGGCGGGATCGAGCGCCTTGTCGTCACCCCCCACGAACGCGTCGAACGCGGTCGTCAGCTTGGCGCGGATCGCCGCGTCATGCCCGGTGACGGCGACGAGGCCCACCAGGTCCTTGCGCAGCTCGCGCTGGTCGGCTTCTTCCCTGGCATAGGCGTCCGTCGCCGGATCGAAGCCGATCTTGGTCAGCATCGGGCCGTACAGGTCGACGAACAGCTTGCGATAGGCAGGCAGCGCACTTTCGGCGATCAGGCCGCGCTTTTCGAGGTCGCGCAGGCGATGCGCGTTGTCGAAGACGATCTTGGTCGAGGCATTGGTGGCGGTGGCACGGGCGAGCGCGAGGGGCCGCGTCACCGGGCTGCGGCCCGCATAGAAGCTCGCCCAGACGCTGTCGTTCACGGCGAGCAGCTCGGCCGCGGGCAGGGTGGGGGTCGCGGCGATCAGAGCGTCCCAATCGGCGGGATCGAGCTCGAAGCGGTAATAGCCCCAGCCGCCGGCATTGGGCACCAGCGCGCCGCTGCCCTTGGCGGAGACGGTCATGCTCGGCTTGTCGAGCAGCGTGCAATTCTTGGTCTCGCCCTGGCGGAGGCACAGCGGCACGATCCACTGCTCGGCGGGCAGGTTGGCGCCGAAAAAGCCGTAGCGCGACTGGGTGGCGGTGAGCGTGCCGCCCTCGCGGTGCAGCGTCACCAGCGGTACGCCCTGCTGGTCGACGAAGCTCTTCAGCGACGCCAGCACGCGCGGATCATGCGCGGCATCGGCGAGCGAGGTGAAGAACTGGTCGGTGCTGGCGTTGCCATAGGCGTGGCGCTGCATGTGCAGCCGCACGCCCTCGCGAAAGGCCTCGTCGCCCATATAGGCGGCGATCATTGCGACGACCTGGCCGCCCTTGCCATAGGTGATCTGGTCGAATGCCGCGTCGATGTCGCCGTCGTTCGGGATCGGCTGGTGGATCGGACGACCGGCGGCGAGCGCGTCGAGGTCCATCGCGTCGAAGCCTTCCTCGATCGCGTTCAGTTCGATCTGCAGGCCCGGGCGCCACTCATTGCCGATGCGATAGCCCATCCAGTTGGCGAAGCTCTCGTTCAGCCAGATATCGTCCCACCATGCCGGGGTGACGAGGTCGCCGAACCACTGGTGCGCCAGCTCGTGCGCGACGATCATGCCGAATGCCTGCTTGCGCTCGCTCGAGGCCTGTTCGTCGAGGAACAGGATGCCGTCGCCATAGATGTCCGCGCCGGCATTCTCCATCGCGCCCGGCATGATCGGCGAGCCGATCTGGTCGAGCTTGGGGAAGGGGAAGGCCTGGCCGAAATACTTCTCGAGCAGCGAAACGATCTTGCCGGATTCCTTGAGGGCGAACTCCAGCTGGCCGGCATTGGGCTTGGTGCCGACCACGCCCAGCGGCATCGGCGCGCTGCGCTGCGGAGTCGGCGGGATCATCGTGGCGGCGGTGGCGAAGGGCCCGGTGACCAGCGCGACCAGATAGGTCGGCAGTGGCTTGGTGGGCGCGAACTGGTGGCGGACCAGCGGGCCCGCCTTGCGGCTGCTCGCCTCGGGTGCGTTGCTGACCGCGGTGAAGCCGGGCTTGGTGGTGATCGAGACCGTAAACGGCGTCTTGTAGCCAGGCTGGTCGAAGGACGGGAAGGCGGCGCGCGCCTCGATCGATTCGAACTGGGTCCAGCTGTACCAGGCGTCATCGACCTTGACGCGGTAAATCCCCTGGGTACCGGTGCCGAACGCGGCGTCATAGTCGAACACCAGCGTCACGCGGCCGGCGGGCAGCGTCTTGCCGAAGTCGAGCTGGGCGAGACCCGTGGCGCTCTTCTGGGTGAAGGTGGCGGTCACCGACTTGCCGCCGCTGCGCGCGATCGCCTTGGCGACGTGGAGGTCGCGGCCGTGCATCCAGATCTTCCGCGCCGGCGCCTTCAGATCGATGTCGATCTCGGTATGGCCATTGAACCGCTCCTTCTCGGGCACGATGGTAAAATCGAGGCGATAGGCGATCGGCGTGGCGGCATCGGGCAGCTTGCCGGTGGGTTGGGCAGGCGTCTGGGCGAAGGCGGCGACGGGCAGCAGCAGGGCAGAGGAAGCGAAGAGAAGCGCGCGCATCGGGGTTCCTTGGTCGAAGAAGGCAACTGCTTAGGTCTGCCGCTGCATTGCCGCAATAGCACAGCGGCACGCCCGAAAGACTTGCCCTGCCTCCGATCCGGACTATGGTACCGCTATCAATGCGGTACTGGAGAGGGTGTATGGCGAAGATGCTGCGCTGGGTCGCGGTGGGGCTGCTTGCGGCGGCGACCGCGCAGGCTGCGCCGGGGGATCGCTGGACGACGGCCTGGTGGACCTCGCAGCTCGCACTCGACACGCAGAACGCCTTGCCCGCCGCCGATCTCACCGATGCGACGCTGCGCCAGATCGTGCGGCTCCAGGCGCCGGCGACGCGGCTGCGGGTGCGCTTCACCAACCGCTTCGGCTCCGCGCCGCTGACCATCGACGGCGCGACGATCGCGCGGGCGGTGGATGCGGCCAGCCCCAGGATCGATGCCGGGACGCTGCGCCCGCTCCGCTTCGGCGGCGCGACGGCGGTGACGATCCCGGCGGGTGCCGATTACTGGAGCGACCAGGTGGACCTCAAGAGTACGGGCGGCACCGATCTTGCCATCTCGCTCCATGTCGCGAACCCGCCCGCGCAGCAGACCGGGCATCCGGGCTCGCGCGCGACTTCCTATCTCGTCCATGGCAACCATAGCGCTGATCCGGACCTGACGGGCGCCAAGACGGTCGACCACTGGTTCCAGATCGCCGGCATCGAGGCGGTGGCGCCCAACGCGCGCGCGATCGTCGCGTTCGGGGATTCGATCACCGACGGTACGGGCGGCACCGATCTTGCCATCTCGCTCCATGTCGCGAACCCGCCCGCGCAGCAGACCGGGCATCCGGGCTCGCGCGCGACTTCCTATCTCGTCCATGGCAACCATAGCGCTGATCCGGACCTGACGGGCGCCAAGACGGTCGACCACTGGTTCCAGATCGCCGGCATCGAGGCGGTGGCGCCCAACGCGCGCGCGATCGTCGCGTTCGGGGATTCGATCACCGACGGGTACGGCGTGAAGCCCAACACCAACGCCCGCTGGACCGATGCGCTCCAGCGCCGGCTGCGGTCGGCACCGGGGATGGGCGAAGTCGCGGTGCTCAACGCCGGGATCGGCGGCAACCGGCTGCTCAACGACGGGCTGGGGCCGAACGCACTGGCTCGGTTTGACCATGACGTGATCGGCCAGCCGGGCGTCACCCACCTGATCGTGCTGGAGGGCGTCAACGATCTCGGCACGCTTACCCGCGAGGCGCCGGTGCCGGCAGCGGCGCACACGGCGTTGGTCGCGTGGATGATCGACGCCTATCGTCAGATCGTCGCCCGCGCGCATGCTCGGGGGATTAAGGCGATCGGCGCGACGATCATGCCCTATGCGGGCTCGGGCTATTACCATCCCGATGCGCAGAACGAGGCCGATCGCCAGGCGGTCAACCGCTGGATCCGCACGCCCGGCAACTTCGATGCGGTGATCGATTTCGACGCGGCGATGCGCGATCCGGCCGACCCCAAGCGGCTGCGCAAGGACTATGACAGCCGCGACGGGCTGCATCCTTCGATCGCGGGCTATGCGGCGATGGCGCAGGCGGTGCCGCTGGCGCTGCTGCGTTAGAACAATTCCCCCTGCGGCCCGGCGGGCGGGCGGAACAGATCGGTGCGCAGCCGCATCCGTTCGCCGTTCAGCCCGTAGCGCTTCACCGCGCGGGTAAAGCGGGTGCGGAGCAGCTCCGCCCAGGGCCCCTGGCCGCGCATGCGGGTGAAGAAGCCGGGATCATTGTCCTTGCCGCCGCGGATCGACTGGATCGTCGCCATCACCTTGGCGGCGCGATCGGGGAAATGCGCGTCGAGCCAGGCGCGGAACAGCGGCGCGACTTCCCAGGGCAGCCGCACCGGCAGGAAGAAAGCGCCGCGCGCACCTGCTTCCGCCGCGCGTTCGAGGATATGCTCCATCTCGTGATCGGTGACGTGCGGGATCACCGGCGACATCGAGACGAACACCGGCACGCCGGCATCGGTGAGCGTTCGGATCGCCGCCAAGCGGCGCTCGGGATGCGGTGCGCGCGGCTCCACCGTCATCGCGATCTTCGGGTCGAGCGAGGTGACCGACAGCATCACCGCCGCCAGCCCCTGCGCCGCCATGGGGGCGAGCAGGTCGAGGTCCTTGACCACGCGGTTGGACTTGGTGGTGATCGTCACCGGATGGCGGCATTCGGCGAGCAGTTCCAGGCAGCCACGGGTGATCCGCCAGGTCGATTCGATCGGCTGATAGGGATCGGTGTTGGTGCCGAAGGCGATCGGCTTGCAGTCGTAGCCGCGCTTGCCGAGCTCGGCACGGAGCAGCGCGGGCGCGGTCGGTTTCACGAACAATTTGCTCTCGAAATCCAGGCCGGGTGAGAGGTCCAGATAGGCGTGGCTCGGGCGGGCGAAGCAATAGATGCAGCCATGCTCGCAGCCACGATACGGGTTCACCGATTGCTCGAAGCTGATGTCGGGCGATTGGTTGCGGCTGATGATCGTGCGCGGGGTCTCGACCGTTACCGTGGTGCGGAGCGGCGGCGGGGCGCCGTCGATCACGGCCTGCGCGTCGAGCCAGTCGCCGTCCGCCTCGCGGGCGGGGAGGTTGAAGCGCGCGCTCGCGTCGTTGAACGTGGCGCCGCGGACGGGGCGACTCTTTGCCATTGCGCAATGCTAGGCCGAGGGATAGAACGAAGCAAGAACATTGAAGGGGATTGGCGATGGCGCGACTGAACTATCTCGAACTGCCCGCGGGCGACCTGGACGCGCTGAAGGGCTTCTACGGCGCGGTGTTCGACTGGCAGTTCACCGATTTCGGACCGAGCTATGCCGCGACGATGACCGGAGACACCGATGTCGGGATCGACGGCGATGCGCAGGGGCGAACGCAGCTGTTGCCGGTGATCGCGGTCGACGACCTGGAGGCGACGCTGGCGGCGGTGGAAGCGGCGGGCGGTGTCGTGACGGTGCCGATCTTCAGCTTTCCCGGCGGGCGGCGATTTCACTTCCGCGATCCGCAGGGGCATGAGTTGGCGGCGTGGGTGATGGAGGATTGAAGCGCTCAGGGTGATCGCCGCCGGCGTGCCCCTGCGAAAGCAGGGGCCCAGGGCCACGAGCGATGTATTCCCCTACCCTGGGCCCCTGCTTTCGCAGGGGCACG
>JAPJRE010000065.1 GCA_030824725.1 Sphingomonas sp. | reverse complement strand
CCTCAAGATCGAATCGATCGGCACCTCGCATCATATCATCGCGCCCGCCTTCGAGGCGCGGAATATCGGCGCCGCCGGGCTGCTCGGGATCGACACGCTGCGCGATCACGAAGTGACGATCGACTTCGACACCGGCATCATGGCGGTGCGCCCCAGCATCAAGCGCAAGCGGAACGCGAAGCACGCCGCCGACGAGATCGTCGTTTCCGCCAAGGACCGGTTCGGCCAGCTGATCGTCACCGATGCCTATTACGGCAATGCCCGGGTGCAGGTGGTGCTCGATACCGGCTCGCAGGTGACGATGGGCAACGACGCGCTGCGCCGGAAGGTGGGCAAGAATGTCGGCGTGCTGCAGACGATCGAGCTGACCAGCGTCGACGGCGGCACCACCCTGGCGCAATATGGCCAGGTGCCGGCGATGCGGGTGAGCAATGTTGCGTTCGATGCGCTGCCGGTCGCCTTTGCCGAGGCCGAGCCGTTCAAGCGCTTCGGGCTCACCAAGCGGCCGGCGATCATGCTCGGCATGGATGCGATGCGCAGCTTCCGGCGAGTCGAGATCGATTTCCCCAACCGGCAGGTGCGCTTCTTCCTGCCGCGGGGCATGCGCGACAAGCGCGCCGATTTTGAGGCGCCGCTGCTGCCGCCGGGCCTGCGCAACCCAGCCCGCGATTGACTTTACCGGCCGGGTCTGATTGGCCTGACCATATGACCACGCTTTCGCGCGCGACGCTCGCCGGGCTTCCTGCCGGCATCCTCCGCCCCGGCCACGACCTGGCCGCGATCCGCACCGGCATCGTCCATTTCGGGCCCGGCGCCTTCCACCGCGCCCACCAGGCGGCGTTCATCGACAAGGTGCTGGACAGCGATCCGCGCTGGGGCATCGCGGCGGTGTCGCTGCGCAGCGGCACGACGACGGATGCGCTCAAGGCCCAGGACGGGCTCTACACGCTGGCGGTGATCGACCGCGAGCCCTCGACGCGAATCATCGCCGCGCATTCGGACGCGATCGGCCCGGGCGAGGGCGCCCGCCTGCGCGCGCTGCTCGCCAGCCCCGAGGTACGGATCGCCACCAGCACGGTGACCGAGAAGGGCTATTGCCTGGGTGGTGACGGCACGCTCGACATGAATCACCCCGACATCGTTCACGATCGCGCGCGTCCGGAAGAGCCGGCCAGCGTGATCGGCTGGATCGTCACGGGCCTCGCCGATCGCCGCGCGGCGGGCGTGGCGCCCTTCGCGATGCTCTGCTGCGACAACATGACCGGCAATGGCGGCAAGCTCCGCGCCGCCTGCGTGGCGCTGGCGCGCGAATGGGATGCGGACCTCGCCGACTGGATCGCGGCGGACGTGGCGTTCCCGGATTCGATGGTCGATTCGATCACGCCCGCCAGCGACGCGGCCTTCCTCGCCAAGGTGACGGACGCGCTCGGCGTCGAGGACAAGGCGGCGGTGCAGCGCGAATCCTTCACCCAATGGGTGCTGCAGCGCTTCGACATGGCCGACGGCCCCGATCTCGCCGCGGCGGGCGTGACGCTGACCAGCGACGTGCGCGGCTATGAACAGGCCAAGCTGCGCATCCTCAACGGCAGCCATTCGAGCCTCGCCTATATCGGGCTGCTGCTCGGCCACGAGACGGTATTCGAGGCCATGTCGGACGCGGCGCTGGGCGGCTTCGTCACGCGGCTGGCGCATCAGGACATCGCGGCGTCGCTGGGGCCGATCGATGGGCTGGACGTGCCCGGTTATGTCGATGCGGTGCTCGATCGGTTCCGCAACCCGGCGATCCGGCACCTGCTGGCTCAGATCGCGGGCGATGGCTCGCAGAAGCTGCCCTATCGGTTGCTGGATACCACGGCGGCGGCGCTGGATGCGGGGCGGCCGGTAGAGCGGTTGGTGGTGCCGGTGGCGGCGTGGATCGCGTTCCTCGGCAACAAGGCCAAGGCGGGCGAGACGATCACCGATCCGCTGGCGGAGGTGCTCGCCGCGGCGGCGACCGATGCAGCGCCGGTAGAGGCGGTGCTGGCGCTGCGGCAGGTCTTCCCGGCGCGCGTGGCCGAGGATGCGCGGTACCGCGAAGCACTCGGCGCGGCGTTCTCCGCGATCGAGGCCGGCAAGCTCGGCGAGTTGCTCGCGGGCTGATCCTCCTTCTTCTAAGTTCCCCTCCCGCAAGCGGGAGGGGGGAAGAAGTGGCTATCGCGCCTGCCGCCGGGTGTAGAGATACAGCCCCGCGGTGATCGCCAGGAACAGCGCCGTGCCGCCCGCCAGCGCCACGCCCGCAAAGCCTGGCCCGACCAGCGCGAGCGGAGACTCGCTCCCCGTCTCGTACACGATGCCCGCGTAGAGCACCCCGAACAGGCTGTCGCCGACGATCATGCCCGTCGCCATTAGCACGCCCATCCGCTTGACGAACTCGGGATCGCGCGCGCGCTCGGCGGCACGGTCGTAGAACCAGCCGATCACCGCGCCGACCACCACGGTCAGCGTCACGCCCATCGGCAGGTAGATGCCGAGGCCCACCGCGAGCGGAGGCAGGCGCAGCTTGGTGGTGCGCGCCAGCAGCTCGTCGACCAGGATCACGCCCGCGCCGATCAGCGCGCCCACGCCAATCAGGTCCCAGCGCAGGTCGCCGCCCAGCACGCCCTTGGCGAGCGACGAGATCAGCGCCGCCTGCGGGGCGGGCAGCGCATCGGCGCTGGCGCCCGGCACGCCGGCAAAGCCGAACGAGGCGTTGAGCACGCTCAGCACCGGCGGGATGACCAGGCTGCCGAAGATCACGCCGAAGATCAGCGCCACCTGCTGCTTCCAGGGCGTCGCGCCGACCAGCTGGCCGGTCTTGAGGTCCTGCAGATTGTCGTTGGAGATGGTCGCCACGCCGAACACGATGCCGGTGACGATGAGGGCGTAGGCGATCAGCGCCTGGGTCGTGCCGGGGTCGAGATTGCGGCCGTACAGCCCCACCAGCATCAGCGAAGCCGCGACGACCGAGAGGATGCCGATCCCCGACACCGGGCTGTTCGACGCGCCGATCAGGCCCGCCATATAGCCGCACACCGAGGCGATCACGAGCCCGACGACCAGCACGAACACCAGCGACCCCGCGACCAGCAGCCCCGCCGAGGCGGAGAGCGGGCCGGCGGCCAGCACGCTCCACAGCAGCCAGCCGATCGGCAGCAGCATGCCGAGCGTGACGATCGCGACGATGCCGATCGGCAGGTCGCGCTCGCCGATCGCCACGGCCGCACCGCCGCGCGCAGCGGCGGACGCTGCCAGCGACGAGCGGATGCCGCCGATCACCGGCCCGATGATCTTGAGCAAGGTCCAGATCGCCGCCATCCCGATCGTGCCCGCGCCGAGAAAGCGCACGTCGCTGCGGAACACGGCGTTCGCCACTTCCTCCGCCGCGCCGGGCATTCCGGCGCTGAGGATCGGCAGCGCGATCCACCAGCCGATCGCAATGCCGACCAGGATGGCGATGCCGACGGTGAGGCCGATCAGGTGGCCCGCGCCGATCAGTGCGAACTGCAGCCCGCCGATGACGCCGGTCGAGCCCGCGCCCGCCTTGAAGAACAGCGCGCCCTCCTCGGCCGCCAGCTTCATCCGGGTGACCAACGCGAAGCCCGCCGCCGCGACCGCGTTGACCACGATCACCTTCAGCCCGCGCGCGCTCTCTTCCGCGCCCTCGCGGCTGCCGGCGCCGACCTGCAGCACTTCGGCGGCGGCGCGGCCCTCGGGATAGGGGAGGTCGGGCGAATCGACCACCAGCGCACGCCGCAGCGGCACCGAGAACATCACGCCGAGGATGCCGCCGAACATCGTGATCGCGGCGGTCTCGACATAGGGGAAGCCGTTCCACCAGCCGATCATCACCAGCCCGGGCAGCACGAAGATGATCGCGGCCAGCGTCCCCGCCGCGCTGGCGACGGTCTGGACAATGTTGTTCTCGAGGATCGTCGAGCCCGGAAAGAATCGCAGGATCGCCATCGAGATCACCGCGGCGGGAATCGAGGTGGCGAAGGTGAGGCCGATCTTCAGGCCGAGATAGACATTGGCGGCGGTGAACAGCAGCGTGATCGCGCCGCCGAGCAGCACGCCGCGCAGCGTGAGTTCAAGCGGCGCGCGGGCAGGGGCTATGGCCATGCGCTAGAGGCTCCGAATGGGGGTGGGGGCGAACTCGCCCAGGAAAATCACCGTCATTCCCGCGAAGGCGGGGATGACGCTGGGTAGGGGTGAGGGCGCGCGCAACCACCGTTGCCGCAGCGTTTGGCCGCAGTAACTCGGGGTCAGCATGGGCTCCCTCGCCGTCGCATGGCCGGCACCGTGGCACCGCCGGGCGCGAAAGGACAGGCTTTTTGGACCGATCAGCCGCGGAACAGTCCGCCCAGCACCCCGCGGACGACTTGACCCAGCACGCCGCCGCCGCTCTTGCTGCCGAACACCGCCTTGCTGACCTCGTTGGCCACCGCGCGCCCCGCCGCCGACGAGGCCGAGCGGGTGGCGGAGCGGATCGCGCGGTTGAGCGGGTTGTTCGCCGTCTCGCGCTCGGCGGCGATGCGGGCGCGTTCCTCTTCCTTGGCGCGGCGCGCGTCTTCCTTGGCTTGCGCGGCTGCGGCCTTCTCGGCGGCGTCGCGGGCCTGGGCTTCGCTGGCGGCGGCCGCCGCCTCGGCGCGCTTGGCGGCGAGCAGTTCCTCGGCGGATTTGCGGTCGATCGCGGTGTCGTACCGGGCGCCGACCGCATCGGTCTCGATCAGGACCTTGCGCTCGTCCGCCGCCAGGGGGCCGACCCGCGAGGCGGGTGGGCGGATCAGCGTGCGTGCCACCGGTGCGGGCGCGCCATCCCCCTGGAGCAGCGAAACCAGCGCCTCGCCCACTGCCAGTTCGGTGATCGCGGTCGCCACGTCGAGGCCCGGGCTCGCCCGGAAGGTCTCGGCGGCGGCGCGGATCGCCTTCTGGTCGCGCGGCGTGAAGGCGCGCAGCGCGTGCTGGACGCGGTTGCCGAGCTGGGCGGCGACGTCCTCGGGAATGTCAATAGGATTTTGCGTCACGAAATAGACGCCGACGCCCTTGGAGCGGATCAGCCGTACCACCTGCTCGATCTTCTCGAGCAGCGCCTTGGGGGCGTCGTCGAACAGCAGGTGGGCTTCGTCGAAGAAGAAGACGAGCACCGGCTTGTCGGGATCGCCGATTTCGGGGAGTGTCTCGAACAGCTCGGACAGCAGCCAGAGCAGGAAGCTGGCATAGAGCCGCGGGCTCGCCATCAGCTTGTCGGCGGCGAGGATGTTGATGACGCCGCGGCCGCTGTCGTCGTGCGCCAGGAAATCCTGGATGCTAAGCGCCGGCTCGCCGAAGAAATGGCCGCCGCCCTGGCTGCGCAGCTGGAGCAGCTGGCGCTGGATCGCGCCGACGCTCTGCTTCGAGACATTGCCATAGGTCGTCGAAAGTTCGTCCGCCCGCTCGGCGCAGTGCGCCAGCATCGCCTGCAGGTCGTCGAGGTCGAGCAGCAGCAGCCCCTCGGCATCGGCGACATGGAAGGCGATGGTCAGCACGCCTTCCTGCACCGCGTTGAGGTCCATCAGCCGGGCGAGCAGCAGCGGGCCCATTTCGGAGACGGTGGCGCGGATCGGGTGGCCCTGTTCGCCGAACAGGTCCCAGAGCTGCACCGGCATCGCCTGGTATTGCCAGTCACTGTCGCCGATCGCTTCCGCCCGCGCGGCAAAGGCGGCGTGCGGTTTGGCGAGCGGCGACCCGGCCATGCCGAGCCCGCCCAGATCGCCCTTCACGTCGGCCACGAACACCGGCACCCCGGCGGCCGAGAACTCCTCGGCCAAGCCTTGCAGCGTCACCGTCTTGCCGGTGCCGGTCGCACCAGCGATCAGCCCGTGGCGGTTGGCGCGGCGCAGATTGAGTTGGATCCGCGCATCACCAGCCGCTCCAACGAAAAGGCCCGTCTCTTCCGCCATTTCCTGCTCCTTTTGGGAGCCGGCATAGGGAAGAAACGGGCCTTGGTCAGCCGCTTTGCGGCGGATCAGTTCCCGACGAGACCCACCGGGATATAGTTGCCGACGTTGCGGCGCTGGACGTAGAGCACGACCTGCTTGCGACCGGCGGCCTTCGCCGCAGCGGCGGCCTTGCTAAGATCGGCAGGCGTGCGCACCGGCTGCTGGTTGATCGAGACGATCACGTCGCCGCGCTGCAGGCCCTTGCCGGCAGCATCGCTGCTCGGGTTGACGCCCAGGATCACCACGCCGCCGATCGAGGGATCGACACCCACCGAGCGCGCGATCTGCGGCGTCAGCGGGGTGACGCCGATGCCGAGCAGCGCGCTGGGTGCGGTCGCGGCGCTGCCGCCGTCGTCGCCGTCATCGCCCTGCGCACCGCCTTGGTCGTTCGGATCGAACTGGGCGAGCTGCTCTTCCGGCGGACGCGCCGCGACGGTGACGTTCACCGTCTGGCGCTTGCCGTCGCGGATCAGCTCCACCGGGATGCGGGTGCCCGGGGTGACGTTGGCGACGATGTAGGACAGCGTCTGCTCGGGGGTCACGTCCTTGCCATTGACGCGGACGATCACGTCGCCCTGCTTGATCCCCGCCTTTTCGGCTGGCTGGCCCGGCTCGACGCGCGCGACCAGCGTACCGCGGTCCGAGGGCAAGCCGAAGCCGGCCGCCAGGTCCTTGGTCAGGTCCTGCATCGCGATGCCGAGATAGCCGCGGGTGATCGACTGGCCCTTCATCAGCTTGTCGATGATCGGCTTGGCTTCCTCGGCCGGAATCGCGAAGCCGATGCCGACATTGCCGCCGGTGGGCGACAGGATCTGCGAGTTGATGCCGATCACGTTGCCGTTGAGGTCGAACATCGGGCCGCCCGAATTGCCGCGGTTGATCGAGGCGTCGGTCTGGATGAAGCGGTCATAGGCGCCGGCGCCGGTGACGCGGTGCGTCGCCGAGATGATGCCCGAGGTGACGGTGCCGCCCAGGCCGAACGGGTTGCCGATCGCCAGGATCCAGTCACCGACGCGGGCGCGCGCCGAATCGCCGAACTTGACGAAGGGCAGTGCGGCGCCGTCGATCTTGAGCACCGCGAGGTCGGACGGCGCGTCATGGCCGATCAGCTTGGCCTTGAAGTCGCGGCCATCGGCCAGCGTGACGGTGATCGATTCGACCACGGCGCCCTGCGCCCCGGCCGAGATTACATGGTTGTTGGTGACGACATAGCCGTCGGCCGAGATCACGAAGCCCGAACCCAGCGACTGCGCCTCGCGCGTCACCGACTGGCCCTGGCCCTGGCCGAACATCTCGAACGGCGTGCCGGCGAACGGATTGGCGTTCACCTTCACGCGCTGCGTGGTCGAGATGTTGACCACCGCCGGCTGGAGGCGGGCGACCAGGTCGGCGAAGCTCATCGGCGCGCCGGCCTTGGGGGCCATCGCCTGGATGGTGCCCGGCTCGTTCTGCGCGGTCTGCGCGCCGGCGGGCTGGTTGAGCGAGAGCGCGGTGGCGGCGCCACCCAGCAGGATCGCGGTAGTCAAGGCGTAGGCGTAACGCACGGGGTCATTTCCTCTCGAAAGGAATGGTGTTCGTCTCAAACCGCGCTTCTACCCAGCGTGGCTGAACCTGATTTGAATATGAACGAGCGGACAGACTCATCGTTGCCCGGTGAACTCCCGCAGATAGGCGTTGTTCGGCGACAGGATGATCTGGCTCTCGCCCTTGGCATCCGGGCTCAGGAAGGTGGTCCGGTACGACTGCATCGCGCGGTAGAAGTCGTAGAATTGCGGATCCTTGTTGAACGCCGCCGCATAGATCTGCGCCGCCTGCGCCTGGGCGTTGGCGCGGATGATCTGCGCGTCCTTGAGGCCCTGCGCCTTGATCGTCTCCGCCTCCTGGCGCCGCGCGGTGGCCATGCGGGTGAGCGCGCTGGTCAGCGGCGAGCCCGAGGGCAGCTCGGTCTGCTTGATCCGCACGTCGACGATCTGCACGCCATACTGGCTGGCGAGCCGCTGGAGCGAATCCTGGACATTGTCCATCACCTGGCCGCGCTCGGGGCTGAGCAGCGTGCTCGACCGGCGCTTGCCCAGCTCGTTGCGGAGCGACGAGCGCAGCAGCGGCTGGAGCTGTTCGCGCAGCCGCTCCTCGGTGCCCACCGTCACCACCATCCGCAGCGGATCGGTGACGCGGTAGCGGGCATAGGCGTCGATCTCCAGCCGCAGCTGGTCGGTCGACAGCACGGGCTCGTCGGGCAGGTCGACGTCGAGGATCCGCTTGTCGACCCAGACGAGGCGGTCGACGAACGGGATGCGGAACACCGGGCCGGCATTGGTGCGGCCGAAGCCTTCGCCGGCCCTATAGGCGTTGACCGTGCGGTACGGCTTCTCCAGCCGCAGCACGACGACCTGCTTGGTCTCCGGCACGATCGCCACGGTGCTCATCAGCACGATCAGCACGACGATCACGCTGACGACGAGCGCGATCGGGTTACGAGCCCAGGCGATCACTTGGCGCCTCCCGAATTCTGCGCATCGGCCGGCGCATTGCCCCGGCGCAGCGCCGGCAGCGGCAGGTAGCTGTTCACGCCCGGTGCCTCGACGATCGTCTTGTTGGTGTTGGCCAGCACGGCCTCCATGGTTTCGTAATAGAGCCGGCGCTTGGTCACTTCGGGGGCCAGCTTGTACTGTTCGTAGATCTTGTCGAACTCGGCCGCCTCGCCCTGCGACGCGGCGATCACGCGCTGGGCATAGGCATTGGCGTTGTTGCGGTTCGATTCGGCTTCCTGCTGCGCGGCGGTGACGGCCTTGAAGTCGTCGTCGACCTGCGCGGGGGCGGCGGCCTTCTGGATCGCGACGCCCTGGATGCGGATGCCCGCGCCATATTCGTCGAGGATCTTCTGCATCGCCACCTGCGCCTCGGCTTCGATCTGCGAACGGCCCTCGCCGATCGCGTCGTTGAGGGTGGTGGTGGAAATCACCGCGCGCATCGCGCTTTCCGCCGTGGCACGCACCGTCTCGCGCGGATCGGCGATCTGGAACACATAGGCCGAGGCGCTGCGCACGTCCCAGCGGACCGAATAGGCGAGGTCGACGATGTTCTGATCGCCGGTCAGCATCAGATTCTCGCCGCTGTTCGGGAAATTCTCGGTGCGGATGTTTCCGACATCGACGACGTCGACCAGCTGGAACGGGGCGGGCAAGGTGAACTGGATGCCCGGATCGAGCGTGCCCGAATAGCGGCCTAGGAAGGTGACCACGCCCTTCTCGCGGGGCCCGATCGGGTGGATCGAGGTGTAGAGCACCCAAACCGCCAGCAAGCCGGCGATGATCAGCAGCCAGAGCCGCGCGCCGGTGGGCACGCCGGGCAGTCCGCCGCCGCCATTCCGCGCCCGCCGCCAGAGCTCGTCAAGCGCGCTGGCCGAGCCGGCGCGACCGCGCCGGCCCTCGGGCGGGACGGACCACGGGTTGCGCGGACCCCCGCCATTGCCGTCGTCCTTATCCGAGCCGCCGCCCCAGGGGCTTTTCGGCGCCTCGTTGTGGAAGGTGCCGGACAGTGCGTCGCGGCCAGAACTATTCACCATGCCAACCTTTATAAGCAGGGCGACGCGGATTTACAGTGGCGTCGGACGATTGTGTACCTATGTGCGGCGGGATGACTGACCCGCAGGACCTTTCCGCCGCCCTCGCCCCCGTCTCCGCCGGCCGCGCCACGGTGCGCCTGGAAGGCGGCCGCGCCAATGTCGTGCTCGACGTGACCGGCCTGTCGCCCGAGACTCGCGACGCGCTCGAAGCCGAAGTGCGCAGCGCCGCCGCCGCGCTGCCGGGCGTGGCCGAAGTGCGCATGCTCCTCACCAGCGAGCGCCGCACCCGCCGTATTCTCGCCGTCGCCAGCGGCAAGGGCGGGGTGGGCAAGTCGACCGTCGCCGCCAATCTCGCGATCGCGCTGGCGCGGCGCGGGCTGAAGGTCGGGCTGGTCGATGCCGACATCTATGGCCCCTCGCAGCCCAAGTTGCTGGGCGTCGAGGGCGTGAAGCCGCAGGCGCGTGACAAAGTATTGCTGCCGATCGAAACGCCGTTCGGGCTCAAGATGCTGTCGATGGGCGGGCTGGTCGCCGAGGGGCAGGCGATCGCCTGGCGCGGACCGATGGCGGGCGGCGCGCTCGGCCAGATGGTCGATGCCGATTGGGGCGATACCGAGCTGCTCGTGCTCGATCTGCCGCCCGGCACCGGCGACGTCCAGCTGACGATGATCCAGAAGCACAAGCCCGCGGGCGCGGTGATCGTCTCCACCCCGCAGGACCTCGCGCTGATCGACGCGACCCGCGCCATCGACCTGTTCAACAAGGCCGGCGTGCCGATCGTGGGCCTCGTCGAGAACATGGCGGGCTATTGCTGCCCGCATTGCGGCGGTGTCTCCGATCCGTTCGGCAGCGGCGGGGCGGAGAAGGCGGCGGGGGCGCTGGGCATCCCGTTCCTCGCCCGCATCCCGCTGGCGATGGAAATCCGCGCCGCTTCGGATGCAGGCACGCCGCCCGCGGCCGGTGATACGGACTCTTCCGGATCCTTTGTAACGCTCGCCGATTCGGTCTATGATTGGCTAAAGAGGTGATGCATGCCGCTGACGCGTGACGAAGACATCCGCACCCTGCTCGAGGAAACGCGCACCATCGCGATGGTCGGCGCGTCCGATCGTCCGAATAGACCCAGCAATGGCGTGATGGTGCTGCTCCAGCGGCACGGCTATCGCGTGATCCCGGTCAATCCGCAGATTACCGGCGAGCATATCCATGGCGAGTTCGTCTTTCGCGAGCTGAGCCAGATCGGCGTGCCGATCGACATGGTCGACATCTTCCGCAAGTCCGAACATGCCGGCGAGGTCGTCGACGCGGCGATCGCGGCCGGTGCGCGCTCGATCTGGATGCAGCTCGACGTGATCGACCATGAGGCCGCGGCGCGCGCCGAGGCGGCCGGGCTCAAGGTGGTGATGGACCGCTGCCCGGCGATCGAAATCCGCCGCCTGGGCTTGGCGCCGCTCGCCGCCGCCTGAACAGCAAGGGCCAGCTCATTCTTTCCGTCATCCCGGCGAAAGCCGGGATCCAGTCGCCTCTCCGTCGCAACGAGAGCCGGAACGGAGACCCCAATGGATCCCGGCTTTCGCCGGGATGACGGCGGGCTGGGTGGTGCCGTCGGGCCAGCTAGAGCGCGGCGAGCGCCGCGCGCAGCCGCGCCACGTCGCGGGCGTCCTGGTAGAGGCCCAGCCCGATCCGCAGCACGTCGCCGCGCACGTCGGTGACGATCTCGTCCGCCAGCAGCGCCTGCTGCCACGCGGCGGCCTGTGCGCCGCGCAGCGCGACGAAGCGGGCCTGGCGAGCCTCCGGCGCGGCGGGGTTGATCCGCTCGGCATCGAGGGGGAAGTCCTCCAGCAACGCCGTCCGCAGCGGCGCGACATGGGCGTTGATCGCCGCCGTGGTCAGTCCCTCGCGCGCCAGCATCTCGCGCACCGCGACGAAGCGGTAGAGCCCCGACGGATCGAAGGTCGCGCCGAGGAAGCGGCGCGCATCGGGCGCATAGCCGATCCGGCCCGGCGGCAGCGCGAGGTCCTCGAACTCGGCATACCAGCCGGTGATCTCCGGCCGCGGCCCGAAGCCCGGCGGCGCATGGAGGAAGCCGACGCCTTCGCCCGCCATCGCATATTTGTAGCCACCCGCGACGTAGAACACCCGGTCGGCCACCGCCGACAGGTCGGTCTCTACCGCCATGAAGCCGTGATAGCCGTCGATCAGCACCCACGGCCCCTCGGGCCGGGCCAACGCCGCGAGCTCGGCGACGCCATCGAAGATACGGCCGGTGCCGAACTGGACATGGCTGGCGACGATCAGGTCGAAGTCGCCCGCCTGCGCCGTCGCGACGATCTCGCCCATCGGTACCCGCGTGACCACCGCCGTGCCCGCTTCCTCCCAGCGCAGCGACTGGCGGCGGAAGCTGTGGAACTCGCCGTCGGTGGCGAGGATGCGCAGCGGCCGGCGCGGGGCCATCGCCGAGACGATTCGCAGCAGCAGTTCGTGCGTGTTCGACGCGAACACCACCGTCGACGGATCGGGCAGGTGCAGCTCGGCGGCGACATGGGCCTGGGCTGCGGGCCAGATTTCGTCCATCACCCGGCCCCACTTCCGATCGGCGAGCCGCGCGGCATCGTCCCACGCCGCCTGCTGGCCGAGCCACGAGGCGTCGGGCCAGAGATGGTGGCTGTGCGCCGCGAAGTGCAGCCGGTCCGGCGCTGCGGCCAGCGCGCGCTGGAACAGGTGCTTGAAGCCGCTCACAGGTCGGTCCGGAGCGACCAGAGCTCGGGAAAGGCGCGCTTGGCGAGCGTCGATTCGAGATAGGACACGCCCGGCGTGCCGCCGGTCCCCGGCTTGCCGCCGATCACCCGGCTGACGGTGAGCACATGCTTGTGCCGCCAGGTCGCCATCGCATCGTCGATATCGACCAGCTTTTCGGCGAGCTGGTACAGGTCCCAGTAGCGATTGGTGTCGCGGTACACCTGGCCCCAGGCGACGCGCACCGCGTCGTTCGGCTGATAGGGCGTCGGCCAGTCGCGGTGCAGCACGGCATCGGGCAGCGCGAACCCGGCGGCGGCGAGCGCGGCATTGGCATCGTCCCACAGGCTCGGCAGCGCGGCGGCCGCGTCGGTCAGCGGCCCCGGCACCCCGCCGCCGCGCAGGCCCAGCATCGTCTCGACCGCGCGGAACTGGTCCGACTGGAAGCCCGAGCTGCCGCCGAGCACCGAGCGGAAGCGGGTATAGTCGCTGGGCGTCATCGTCGCGAGCACGTCCCAGCTCAGCGTCATCACCGCCTGGATGCGGCTCACCCGCGCCAGTCCCTTGTACGCCTCGATCAGCTTGCCCGCGCGGACCAGCCCCTTGGCGAGGTGCAGCTCGGCGAGGATCTGCTTGAGCCACAGCTCCTTGGTCTGGTGGATGATGATGAACAGCAGCTCGTCATGCCGGTCCGACAGCGGATGCTGGGCGGCGAGCAGCTGGTCGAGGGCGAGATAGCGCCCATAGGTCATGCCTTCGGTCATGGCGGCGACGCTAGCAGCGGGGCGAGAAACGGCAATGGGGGTGGGACGCTGTGAAAGCGTCCATTGACGTCAGCGCAATGTGGCGCAACCTCTTCAGCATGCAGGTTGAGCAATCCGCGAGAGCTTCGGTCTACCGGGCTTACACGACCAAGTTCGACAGAGTCGTGGGCGCTGATGATTTGGACTCTGTCTTGGGACCGATGACGTTCAAGGATCGGGAGGCGCTGGACGAGGCATGGAGAGAATTGGAGTCCGGTCTCCTCCCTTGGAAAACGAAGCTGCATATCGCTAGCGCAGAACTCACGGAACAAGTGTGCTCTGAAACTGCGCGCAAAGAGCGAGAGGGCGTCGTCGTGTCATTGTTGTTTGACCAGTCGGGTTCTATGCGTGGTCAAAAGATGCTTTTCAGTGCTGCTAGCGCCGACGTTGCTCAGGAGTTTCTTGGTAGTCTAGGCATTGGATGTGAGGTTCTGGGCTTTACCACATCTACGTGGCGCGGCGGTCAGTCGCGGCGGCGATGGAACTGGCGCCTCAGGCCCCCCAATCCCGGGCGACTGAATGATCTTCTGCATATTGTCTACCGGGAGGCCGGTGACAATCGCGTCAGTACGGGCGGATGGGCTTATCGCCAGATGCTGAGGGCTGATCTCCCCAAGGAAAACATTGACGGGGAGGCGATAGAATGGGCGGCGTCTCGGCTTCGCAACCTCGATGCAAAACGCAAAATCCTGATCGTGTTGTCGGACGGCGCTCCCGTCGATGACTCGACGCTAAACGAAAATGGGCCTCAATATCTGAGCGACCATCTCCAGAATGTCGTCGAAGATGTGAAGTGTGAGGGCGCAATCGAGATCGCTGCTTTCGGGATCGGCTATGCGTGCCATTACTTTTATCCGACGACCCACTACGTCGAGAACCCATCCGAACTCGGCTTGGAACTCCTACGGTTTCTGACAGGCATTCTGCTCAGGAGCCAAAAGGTGCCACCAGACGCAACTGCGTAAGGAGCAGATCCGACTGATCGCCCATGACTCAATGTGGGGCATGCGCGAACGGAAGCCTTCCGCGTCGCGGGTTCTGAACCGTTACCGCTACCACCACCCATCCCCCTACCAA
>JAPJRE010000064.1 GCA_030824725.1 Sphingomonas sp. | reverse complement strand
GATCACCGCGGCGTGGGCCGCGTCTGTTGTGTATATGCGACTGCCCTACCCCCCCCCGCGAGCGGAAGGGGAATGCGTGCCGTTAGGTTCACCCTGCCAGCACTTGCCGGACTCGCCCTGCTCGCCGGCTGCACCACGCCCGTCGCCACCAGGACCGATACCGTCGCCAAGGTGGAGCCTGCGCTGAACCTGCACGCGCGCAACTTCGGCGCAACCGCGCCGGACACCGTGCGAACCCTGATCGTCGTCCTCCACGGCGACGGCGGTCCGGAAACCCGCAGCGACCATTATCGCTTCGCCGAGGCCGCCACCCAGAGCATCCCCAACAGCGCCGCCGTCGCGCTGCTGCGCCCGGGCTATGGCGACGCCGCCGGCAACCGCTCGCCGGGCCAGGCCGGGCTCGGCTTCGGCGATGACTATACGCAGGAGCGGATCGATGCGATCGCGCAGTCGCTGGGCATCCTCCGCCGCCGTTTCGCCTCCGCGCGACTGATCCTGGTCGGCGATTCGGGTGGCGCGGCGATCGCCGCCGACATCGCCGGAATCCGCCCCGATCTGGTCGACGCGATGGTGCTGGTCGGCTGCCCCTGCGCATTGCCCGAATGGCGCAAGGGCATGCAGAAGCGGCGCCATGGCGCCGCCTGGGCGACGCCGGTCGCCAGCCTCGATCCGCTCAAGACCGCGGGCGGGGTGATGCCCGGCATGCGCGCGGCCGTGCTGGTCGGCCTCGACGACAAGATCACGCCGCCGGCGCTGTCGCGCGCCTATGCCGAGGCCCTTGCGCTGCGCGGCATCGCTACCGATCTCCGTATTATTCCCGGACGGGGACATGATCTGCTCAACGATCCCGAAGTGCTGGCGGCAACCACCCGGCTGGCGACCGCGCTTCCCACGAAAGGCTGACCTTGCTGCCGCCGATCCGTATCGCGATCCAGCGCCTGCCCCATGGCGAGACCCTCCCCCTCCCCCGCTACGCCACCGACGGTGCCGCGGGCATGGACGTGGTCGCCGCCGAGGACCTGACGCTGGCCCCGGGCGCCCGCCACGCCGTCGCCACCGGCTTCGCCATGGCGATCCCCGCCGGCTATGAGGTGCAGGTGCGCCCGCGCTCGGGCCTGGCGCTCAAGCACGGCATCACCTGCCTCAACACGCCCGGCACGATCGACAGCGATTATCGCGGCGAAATCAAGGTGATCCTCGCCAACCTTGGCAATGAGGACTTCCCGATCGCCCGCGGCGACCGCATTGCCCAGCTGGTCCCCGCGCCGGTCCAGCGTGCCGATCTGGACGAAGTCACCAGCCTCGACGAAACCGCACGGGGGGCCGGCGGCTTCGGCTCCACTGGGCGATGATCGCCACCTTCGCCCTCGCCCTCGCGCTGCAGGCGAACCCGCCGCGAGTGATCGACTGGCCGTCGCTCGCGCCGCTGCCCTATCGCGCGGTGCCGCAGCTCACGCCGGACATGCTCGCCTTCATCGCCAATGAAGTGACCACGCGCAAATGCCCCCTCGCGATCGGGCCGGGGCTGACGCTCAGCGTCGATGTCGCCGTGCTGGTCGACGCGCAGGACAATATCCGCACGACCGTGCCGCGCGCGATCCAGTGCCCGACGGTGGAGCAATATGCCGCCGCGATGGTCGCCGGCGCCGCACGCGGCAACCTGTTGCCGCGCCAGGCCAGCGCCGACCAATGGTACCGCACGACGGTCACCTTCATCTGGCCGAAATGACGCTCTCCGACGAGGAACTGGAACGCTACGCCCGCCACATCATCCTGCGCGAGGTGGGCGGCGCGGGTCAGGCGAAGCTCAAGGCCGCGCGGGTGCTGGTGATCGGTGCCGGCGGCATCGGTGCCCCGGCGATCCAGTATCTCGCCGGCGCCGGCGTGGGCACGTTGACCATCGCCGACGACGACGTGGTCGATCGCTCCAATCTCCAGCGCCAGGTGCTGTTCGGCACCGACGATATCGGCACCGGCAAGGCCCAAGCCGCCGCCGCCCGCGTCGCCGCGATCAATCCCAACGTCGCGGTCCGCGTGGAAGCGCGCCGCCTGTCCGCCGACGACGCACCGGCGCTGATCGCCGGGCACGACGTCGTCCTCGACGGCACCGACAACTTCGCCACGCGCCTCGCCGTCGCCGACACCGCACTCGCCGCCCGCGTGCCGCTCGTGTCCTCGGCCGTCGCCGAGTTCGAGGGCCAGCTCGGTACCTTCCGTGGCTGGGAGGCGGACAAGCCGTGCTATCGCTGCTTCGTCGGGCACGATCCCGAGCGCGAGGGCGTCAGCTGCTCCGAGCAGGGCGTGCTGGGGGCGCTCACCGGCATTCTCGGCAGCCTCGCCGCGCTGGAGGTGATCCGCGCGATCACCCCCTTCGGCGACGACACCGCCGGCAAGCTGCTGTTGGTGGATGCGCTGGACTTCCGTTTCCGCACGCTCCAGCTGCCCAAGGATCCCGGCTGCCCGGCTTGCGGCACGGGAACGCTCCGGTAACGTCCACCCTCTACTGCGAGACGATCCCCGAGCAATAGGAGCCAAGATGACCGACCCGACCGCCAAGCCGCCGCGCGTGCTCGTCACCGGATCGGCCGGGTTCATCGGCTTCCATACCGCCAGCCGCCTGCTCCAGGCAGGCGCGACGGTGCTCGGCGTCGACAATTTCTCGGATTACTATGACGTTGCGCTCAAGGAAGCGCGCAACGACATGCTGTCCAACCACACCAATTTCCGGGTGGCGCGCCTCTCGATCGAGGACCAGCCGGCGCTCGCCGCCGCATGGGCCGAGTTCCAGCCCGATGTGGTGATCCACCTCGCCGCCCAGGCGGGCGTGCGCTTCAGCATCGAGCAGCCCGCCAGCTATATCGGCGCGAACATCGTCGGCACGTTCAACCTGCTCGAACTCGCGCGCCACCATCCGGTCCGCCACTTTCTCGCCGCCTCGACCAGCTCGGTCTACGGCGCCAATACCGACATGCCCTTCGGCGAGACCCAGCGCACCGCCACGCCAATGAGCCTCTACGCAGCCACCAAGGGCGCGACCGAGTTGATGGGCCACAGCTACGCGCACCTGTTCCGCACGCCGATGACCTTCTTCCGCTTCTTCACGGTCTACGGCCCCTGGGGACGCCCGGACATGGCGCTGTTCAAGTTCACCCGCGCCATCCTCGCTGGCGAACCGATCGACGTGTACAACAATGGCGAGATGGTGCGGGACTTCACCTTCATCGACGATCTCGCCGAATCGATCGTCCGCCTGATCGATGCCGTCCCCGGCGACGTGGCCGTGGAAGGCGATAGCCTGTCCCCCGCCGCGCCCTTCCGTATCGTCAATATCGGCGCGGGCCGCCCCACCCCGCTGATGGACTATATCGCTGCGGCGGAGAAGGCGCTGGGCCGCACTGCAATCAAGAACTTCCTGCCGATGCAGGCCGGCGACGTGCCCGCCACCGAAGCCTCGTCGGACCTGCTCCGCCGCCTCACCGGCTATGCGCCGTCCACCATGCCCGAGGAGGGCGTGGCCGCCTTCGTGCGCTGGTATCTGGAGCATTATCGAAGCTGAAACCGCCGCTGGTGCGGAAGACCCGCTCCCCACTGGAGCGGACAAGATGACCTTCGAGTGGCCGGCGCACGGTCTCAAGCTGCAGACCCGGATCGAGACGCGCGCAGCGACGATCGGCGTGATCGGCATGGGCTATGTCGGTCTGCCGCTGGCGGTGGCGTTCGGCGAGGCGGGCTGTTCGGTGCTTGGCTTCGACCTCGATCCCGAGAAGGTCGTCGCGCTCAACCGGGGCAAAAGCTACATCAAGCACTTCGCCGGCGACCGCATCGCGCCGCTGGTGGGCGACCAGCGCCTCGCCGCCACCGCCGATCTCGACCGACTGGGCGAAGTGGACGTGCTGCTGATCTGCGTACCGACGCCGCTCACCCGCCATCTCGAGCCCGACCTGAAATATGTCGAGCACACGACCAAGGCCATCGCGCACAGCCTGCGCAAGGGCCAGCTGGTGATCCTCGAATCGACCACCTATCCTGGCACGACCCGCGAGGTGATGCAGCCGATCCTCGGGGAAAACGGGCTGGTCGCCGGCAAGGACTTCTTCCTCGCCTATTCGCCGGAACGCGAAGACCCCGGCAACCCGACCTTCTCGACCACCAAGATCCCCAAGGTGGTCGGCGCCGACGATCCGGCCTCGGCGGGACTGGCGATGGCGCTCTACCGCAACATCGTGCCCCAGGCGATCCAGGGCTCCTCCGCGTCAACGGCGGAGGCGGTGAAGATCACCGAGAACGTATTCCGCGCGGTCAATATCGCGCTGGTCAACGAGCTCAAGCCGATCTTCACCGCGATGGACATCGACGTATGGGAAGTGATCGAGGCGGCCAAGTCCAAGCCCTTCGGCTTCATGCCCTTCTATCCGGGGCCTGGCCTGGGCGGGCATTGCATCCCGATCGCCCCCTTTCTCACCTGGAAGGCCCGCGAGTACAACCAGCACACCCGCTTCATCGAACTCGCCGGCCAGATCAACGCCGACCTGCCGCAGCACGTCATCTGCGTGCTGGCCGAGACGCTCGACACCCGCTTCAGCCGAGGCCTGCGGGGCGCGCGCGTGCTGGTGCTGGGCGTGGCCTACAAGAAGAATGTCGACGACATCCGCGAAAGCCCCTCGCTTCGCCTGATGGAACTGATCGAGGCGCGCGGCGCGACGGCGGACTTCCACGATCCCCACGTCGCCCAGATCAACGGCACCCGCGAGCATCCGACGCTCAACTATCGCTACGGCGTGGCATGGGACGAAGCCGCGATCGCCGGCTATGACGCGGTGCCGATCGCCACCGATCACGACGCGCTCGACTATGCCGCGCTGGTCGCCTCGGCAAAGCTGGTGACCGACACCCGCAACGCCTGCGGCAAGGCGGGCGTCACAGGCGAGAACATCGCCCGCGCCTGAGGCGGCGCGCCGGACTGCCCGGCGCACCGCCCGATGGGCTCAGCCCAGCGCCTTCTCCGCGAAGGCGCGGACCGCCGGCTCGAGGTCCGGACGCGACAGCGCCACGGCGAGGTTGGCCTGGATGAAACCGGCCTTGTCGCCGCAATCGTAGCGGGTGCCCTGGAAGGTCACGCCGTGGAAGGGCTGGTCGCCGATCATCTTCTGCATCGCGTCGGTCAGCTGGATCTCGCCGCCGGCGCCCTTGCCCTGGTTCTCCAGGATCCGCATCACTTCGGGCTGCAGGATGTAGCGGCCGATCACCGACAGGTTCGACGGCGCGGTGCCCGGCGCCGGCTTCTCGACCAGGCCCTTGACCTCGGTCAGCACGCCGTCCTGGCTGCCCGGCGTGATGATGCCGTAGCGGTGGGTCTGGTCGTCCGGCACTTCCTCGGCGCAGATCAGGTTGCCGCCGACCTTGTTGTAGGCGTCGACCATCTGCTTCAGGCAGCCGGGCTGGCCGAACATGAAGTCGTCGGGCAGCAGCACCGCAAAGGGCTCGTCGCCGACGATGTCGCGGGCGCACCACACGGCATGGCCCAGGCCCATCGGCTCTTGCTGGCGGACATAGGCGATGTTGCCCGGCTTCAGCCGGGTGCCGTCGAGCACCTCCAGCGACTTGCCGCGTGCGGACATGGTCGCTTCCAGCTCATAGGCGATGTCGAAATGGTCCTCGAGCGCGGACTTGCCGCGGCCGGTGACGAAGATCATCTGCTCGATTCCGGCTTCCACCGCCTCGTCGACGGCGTACTGGATCAGCGGACGGTCAACGACCGGCAGCATCTCCTTCGGCATCGCCTTGGTGGCGGGCAGGAACCGGGTGCCGAGACCCGCAACCGGGAACACGGCCTTACGCAGCGGCTTGATCGTCATAACCCCCCTCGTGGTTAATTTTGGGTGCAGTGCGGCATAACCTTATACCGTGCGGGTGGCAAACGCACGGTCTCCGTAATGGTTCGGTGCGGCAATTACGCTACGCTGCTGGAATGGCACAGATCCGCAGAAAGCTGTTCGTCGTCTTCGGCACACGTCCCGAAGCCATCAAGCTCTTCCCGGTGATACAGGCGCTGCAGGCCCTGCCCGAAATGGACGTCATTACTTGCGTGACCGCGCAGCATCGCGGGCTGCTGGACCAGGTGCTCGCCATCGCGGGAATCACGCCGGACATCGATCTCGATCTGATGACGCCGGGCCAGTCGCTGGACGCGCTGACCGCGCGGCTGCTCACCGGCATCGGCGGCGCGATGGATGCGGTGCAGCCGGATCGCGTGATCGTCCAGGGCGACACCGCCACCGCCATGGTGGGCGCGCTGGCCGCCTATTATCGCAAGCTGCCGGTAAGCCATGTCGAGGCAGGGCTGCGCGCGGGCGACATCTACCAGCCCTGGCCCGAGGAGGTGAACCGGCGGATCATCGCGCCCATCGCCGACCAGCATTTCGCCCCGACCACCACCGCCGCGAACGCGCTGCGCGACGAGAATGTACCGCCCGCCAGCATCCATGTGACCGGCAACACGGTGATCGACGCGCTGCTCGCCACCCAGGCGCGAATCGCTGCCCAGCCCGCGCTCGCGGCCGGGCTCGACTCCATCGCGGCGCAGTTCGCGGGCAAGCGGATCGTGCTCGTCACCACCCATCGCCGGGAAAATTTCGGCGACGGCATGGCCGCCATCGCGCAGGCGATTCGCCGAATCGCGGCGCGGCCGGACGCGGCGATCCTGTTCCCGATGCATCCCAATCCCAACGTCGCCGCGGTGATGGACGCGGCGCTGGCCGACCAGCCCAACATCGCCCGCATCGCCCGCATCGCCCCGCTCGATTACCCGCACTTCATCCGTGCGCTCGGCATGGCGGATATAGTGCTCAGCGATTCGGGCGGGGTGCAGGAGGAAGCCCCCGCGCTCGGCAAGCCGGTGCTGGTGATGCGCGAGACGACCGAGCGGCCCGAGGGCGTCACCGCCGGCACCGCACGGTTGGTCGGCACCGATGCCGATCGGATCGTGGAAGAGGTGTGCCACCTGCTCGACGACGCCGATGCCCATGCCGCGATGGCGCGCGCGCACAACCCGTTCGGCGACGGCCACGCCGCCGCGCGAATCGCCGCCATCGTCCGCGCCGGCTTCGAGGCCGATTGAGCCGTCTTCCGATGTTTTGACGCCTCGCTGCCATGGTCGCGGCTCCTGATGTCGCCCGGAGCTTGCGATACTTGTCACCGCGGAGCCGAAGGTCGCAGTGCTCGGCCTCGGCTATATCGGGCTCCCAACCGCGGCGGTGATCGCGCGGACCGGCGCCCGGGTGCTCGGCATCGATGTCGAGGCGCACGTGCTCGAGACGGTGAACACGGGCCGGGTGCATATCGAGGAGATCGATCTCGACGGGCTCGTCTCCGGGGTGGTGGCGCGCGGCAATCTTCGCGCGGCGCTGTCGATCGAGCCTGCGGACCTCTTCGTCATCGCCGTGCCGACGCCGCTCGGGGCAAACCATGCGCCCGACATTGGCTATGTCCTACAGGCGGCGACCACCATCGCGACGGTGCTCAAGCCGGGCGACGTGGTGATCCTCGAATCCACCTCCCCCGTCGGCATCACCACGAAAGTCGCCGAACTGCTCAGCCAGTTGCGCCCGGACCTCAAGGTGCCCGGCCACAGCAGCGGCAGCGCCGATATCGCCATCGCCTATTGCCCGGAGCGGGTGCTGTCCGGCCGCATCCTCGTCGAGCTGATCGAGAACGACCGGGTGATCGGCGGCATCACCCCGCGCTGCGCGCGCAAGGCGCTGCATTTCTACCGCCGCTTCATGCGCGGCGCCTGCGTCACCACCACCGCGCGCGCGGCCGAGATGACCAAGCTCACCGAGAATGCGTTCCGCGACGTCAACATCGCCTTCGCGAACGAACCGTCGATCCTGGCCGAGGGCATGGGCGTAGACGTGTGGGCAGTGATCCGGCTGGCCAACCGCCACCCGCGCGTCAACATCCTCTCGCCGGGCCCCGGCGTGGGCGGCCATTGCATCGCGGTGGACCCGTGGTTCCCCGTCCATTCCAACCCCGCGCAGAGCCCGCTGATCCGCACCGCCCGCGAAGTGAATGATGGCAAGGTCGCGCACACGATCGCCAAGGCCGAGGCGCTGATCACCCGGCTACCGGGCGCGCCGATCGCCTGCCTGCGCCTCGCCGGGTGAACAGGCTCGCCGCGCTGTTCCGCAAGGCCGAGCCGCCGGCCTACGCACTGCCCGCGGGCACGCGCGCCTATGTGATCGGCGACGTTCATGGCTGGCGCGACCTGCTCGAGGAGCTGGTCATCCGAATCGACACCGAGCGCGCGGCCGATGCCCGCGCCCGCGAACATCTGATTCTGCTCGGCGACCTGATCGATCGCGGGCCGGACTCGCGCGGCGTGCTCGATCTGCTGCTCGAACGATAAGCCGCAGACCCGAGCCTCACGATCCTCGGCGGGAATCACGAGGTGATGCTGGTCGCGATGCTCGACGGCCATCTGCGCGATCTGGAAAGCCGGCTGCACTTCGGCGGCGAGGAATGCGCGGTCAGCTACGGCCTCGATCCGATCGCGCTGCTTGCCGAGCTCGCGGCAGCATCGGCGAAGCTCCGCGCCGCGATTCCCGAGGCGCATGCCGCGCTGCTCCGTGCGCTGCCCGATTCGCTTCGGGTGGGCGACGTGCTGTTCGTCCATGCCGGCATCCGCCCCGGCGTCGCGCCCGATGCGCAGGCGCCGCAGGACCTGCGCTGGATCCGCTCCCCGTTCCTGCGCAGCACCGCCGATCACGGCGTGCTCGTCGTCCATGGTCACACCGTTGTCGGCGAGCCCGAAATCCATCCGAACCGAATCGCGATCGACACGGTGCCACTGCGACCGGCCGCCTCACGGCGCTCTGCCTCGACGGCGGCAACCGCCGCTTCCTCGCGACCGGCAGCTAACACGTACACGAAAAAGCCCGCGAGGGTCGCTCGCGGGCTTTTCGAAATCTGCAATCGGAAGCTGCTTATTGGGCGGGGGCTTCGCCTGCGCCCTGGGGCATGCCGCCCTGCTGCATCATCATCTGGCGGATGACCGCGGCCGGCACCAGTTCCTGCATGGTGACGTCGAAGATCAGCACCTGGTCGGACAGCTCGTTCTGCTGGCCGCCCTCGGCGCCATAGCCCAGCTTCGGCGGGAGCCAGAAGCGATAATGGGCGCCCTTCTTCATCAGCTTCACGCCCTCGGTGAAGCCCGGGATCATCGGCTGGCCGATCTGGAAGCGCATCGGAGTCTTCGGCTGGAATTCCTTGCCGCTGCGCAGAACGCCGCGGATCTCGGTGACGACACCGTCCTGCTCGGCAGGGTTGGCGCCGCTACCGGCCTCGATCACCTGATACTGGAGGCCCGACGGGGTGGTCTGCACGCCCGACTGGTTCTTGTGCCACGCCATGAACGCATCGGCATCGAGATGCGACGCGACGGGCGTGCGCGTGCCGGTCCAGGCCAGCGCAGCAGCAACAGCAGCCGCGGCCAGCACACCCAGCCAGATCCAGAGCTTGTAGCTGCCCTTGACGGGCTGGAGCGGAACGGCGGTCACCGACATGATCGGACTCCGGCGGGGAATTGCGTCCCCGTTATGTAGGAAACAGAAACGACGGCGCGCGCTGGTGCAACGCGCGCCGGGCAGGTCTCAACGGGCGCTGTCGCGCTCCATGCGCTTGCGCTCCAGCTTGCGGGCGCGCCGCACGGCAGCGGCACGCTCGCGCGCGCGCTTCTCGCTCGGCTTCTCGTAGTGACGGCGCAGCTTCATCTCGCGATAGACGCCTTCACGCTGCAGCTTCTTCTTGAGCGCCCGCAGCGCCTGGTCGACGTTGTTGTCGCGAACGATGATTTGCATAAAGTCGTACAGCTCCGATCAAACTCAATAGCAAGGGGCCGCCGAAACCATAGGTGCGGCGTCGAACGGGCCTCCTATCAGCGCCCATTCGATTCTTCAAGCAAAAGCGTGCGCCCCGCGCCTGTCCCCGCCGATTATCGCGGGCCGGCTGCGACAAATGCGTTACACCAGATTGCAGCACTGCAACCCGGCAGATAGATTCGCGTCGCAATACGCCCCTCATGATGCAGTCAGCCCTCGCCGTGGACCTAGAGACCCGATTACTGATCGTCGATGACGACCCCGGCATCCGCGAGCTCACCGCCGCGTTTCTAGCCCAGCACGGCTATGTGGTCGACACCGCCGAGGACGCGATCGCCATGCGCGCCGCGATCGCCGCGAAAAGCTATGCGCTGGTCGTGCTCGATCTGATGATGCCCGGCGAGGACGGGCTGTCGGTCCTGCGCACCCTGGACCGCCAGTCGGGCCCGGCGGTGATCCTGCATTCGGTGCTGAGCGAGGACATCGACCGGATCGTCGGCCTCGAAATGGGCGCCGACGACTATATCGCCAAGCCCGCCAACCCGCGCGAGCTGCTCGCCCGCATCCGATCGGTGCTGCGCCGCGCCGCGCCGCCGCCTGCGACCGGCGGCACGCTGGAGCGCAACTATATGCGCTTTGCCGGCTGGCGGCTCGATCCGGTCGGGCGGCAGCTCTATGATCCCGAGGGCGTGCTGATCAACCTGTCCGACGGCGAGTTCCGCCTGCTGCTCGCGCTGGTCGAGCGGCCGCGCCGGGTACTGACCCGCGATGCGCTGCTCGATTATTCGCGCGGCGCCCATGCCGAGCATTTCGATCGCGCGATCGACGTGCAGATGAGCCGGCTGCGCAAGAAGCTCGCGCGGTCCGATTCGGACGAGTTGATCCGCACCATCCGCAACGAAGGCTATATGTTCATCGCCGAAGTCACGACCAAGTGATCCGCCGCCCGGCGTCGATCGTCGTGCCGATGATGCTGTTCGCCATCACCTCGGCGGCGGTGGTGATGCTGGTGCAGTTCGCCGTCATCTTCCGCGGCCCGCCGCCCGGCTCCGGCCCGATCCCCATCGCCCGGGTCGCCGATGCGCTCCGCACCGGCCGGACCCCACCCCCTGGCCACGGCCCGACGATCCACCTGTACTATTCCCAGAGCAAAGGCTTCGGGCGGAGCGACGAGCGCACCTCCCCCGAGCGCGACCGGGTGATCGCCGCGCTGATCCCGGTACCGGCCGACCGGGTCCGCGGCACCTATGAATGGCCGGTGCAGGATCCCGACCAGGATATCCATGGCAGCTTCACCATCGGCCGCCGCACCGACAAGGGCTGGCTGATCGCCTCGGTCAGCCGCGGGCCCGCGCTGGGGCGCTGGCGGATCGCCATCCTGCAATGGATGCTGCTCACGCTGATCATCCTCTCGCTGCTCGCCTGGGCGGCCGCGCGCCGCATTTCGCGGCCGATCCGGCGACTGGCGGAGGCGGCGACGCGCGCCCGGCTGGGGGCGCCCGAGGCGATCCCGCTCGACGGCCCCCGCGAGATCCGCGAGCTGGGCCGGGCAATGGAGGCGATGCAGGCGCGCATCCTCCAGCAGGCGGAAAATCGCACGGTGATGCTGGCGGCGATGGCGCATGATCTCGGCACGCCGCTGTCGCGCCTCGCCTTCTGGGTGGAGCAGCTGCCCGAGGCCGCCCGCGAACGCGCGCTTGCCGATATCGGCGAGATGCGATCGATGCTCGCGGTCACGCTGCGCTTCACCCGCGACGACCGCGCGCGTGGCGAGATGGTGCGGCTGGACCTTGGCAGCCTGATCGAAAGCCTGGCAGACGATCTGTCGATCGCCGGCAAGCCCGTGACGGTAGAGCCCGGCCCCCGCATGGTGCTGATCGGCGACAGCCAGGCGCTGCGCCGGCTGTTCGGCAACCTGGTGGAAAATGCGATTCGCTATGGCCAGCGCGCCGAGATCCAATGGCGCATCCGCTACGGGCGTGGCGAAATCTGGGTCGACGACGAAGGGCCGGGATTCGACCCGGCGCAGGCGGACAATCTCTTCGCCCCCTTCGTGCGCGGCGAAAGCTCTCGCAACCGTGCGACGGGCGGCACCGGCCTCGGGCTCGCCATCGTGCGATCGATCGCCGAACTGCACGGCGGCGACGTCACGCTGGAGAACCGCCCGGGCGGTGCGGGCGGTCGCGTGGTGGTGCGGCTACCGCTTGCAACATGAAGCAACAATGAAACGGGCGTGAAATCGGCACGAGATGCCGGCCCCGCACCTAGTCTTCGGCCAGAGGAGGGCAGGTTTGAACGACGTCGAACAGCAGGATCACGGCCTCGCGCACGATCTCCGCGCGATGCATGCGCTCGCCAGCAGGCGCCGCGCGCTGCGCTGGTTCACCGGTGCGGGCACGGCGGCCATGCTGGCCGCGTGCGACGGCAGTGGCGGGAGCAGCGCCGTCACCGCCAGCGCCACGCCGACGCCGAGCCCAAGTCCCACGCCGACGCCCACGCCGACCCCGACGCCAACGCCGACGGCCACCGGCGGCAGCTGCGTGGTCGATCCGACCGAGACCAACGGGCCGTACCCTGCCGACGGAACCAACACCGCGTCCGGGCTGACGTCCAACGCACTGACCGCGAGCAACGTCGTGCGCAGCGATATCCGCTCCAGCTTCATCGGCAGCTCGACGAGCGTCGCCGCCGGCGTCCCGCTGATCCTTACCCTGACGGTGGTGGACGTGAACACGGGATGTTCGCCGCTGGCAGGCTATGCGGTGTATATCTGGCACTGCGACCGCGCCGGCAAATACTCGCTCTACGATCTGCCGAACGAAAGCTATCTGCGCGGGGTGGGCGTGACCGATGCCAACGGCCAACTGTCCTTCACCACCATCTTTCCCGGCTGCTATGCGGGGCGCTGGCCGCACATCCATTTCGAGGTTTTCTCCAGCCTGGCCACCGCTACCAGCGGCCGCTACGCGACGCTCGTCTCGCAGCTGGCGATGCCGGCCGAGACGTGCAGCACGGTCTACGCCGCGGCGACCGGCTACACCTCCAGCCTGAGCAATCTGTCGGGCGTATCGATCGCCCGCGACAATGTGTTCGGCGACAACAGCGCCGCGCAGATCGCGCAGCAGACCCCCACGATGCACGGCAGCATCGATACCGGCTACACCGCCAACGCGGTGATCGGAATCGCGCGCTAGGCCAGCCGCGCGATCTGCGTCGCCCGCCGAGGGGCCGTCCCCCTGCACGCGCCTTTCCGGCGGGCGGCGCTTTGCTATAGACGAGGGCATGGCCCATGCTCCCGATGCTCCGCTCGACCGCGGCACCCGTCTTCGCTCGATCCTCGGCGGATCGGCGGGCAACCTCGTCGAATGGTATGACTGGTATGCCTATGCGGCGCTCGCCAGCTATCTGGCCCCGCATTTCTTCGCGCCCGGCACCGCGCAGGACCTGAACGCCTGGATCGTCTTCGCGATCGGCTTCTTCATGCGGCCGATCGGCGGCTGGCTGATGGGCGTCTATGGCGATCGGCACGGCCGCAAGGCGGGGCTCAGCCTGTCGGTGACGTTGATGTGCGCAGGCTCGCTGCTGATCGCGGCGACGCCCAGCCATGCCGCGATCGGCTGGCCGGCGACCGCGGCGCTGATAGTGGCGCGGCTGCTTCAGGGGCTGTCGCTCGGCGGCGAATATGGCGCCAGCGCCACCTATCTGTCGGAAATGGCCGGCCGGCGGCACCGCGGCTTCTTCTCCAGCTTCCAATATGTCACGCTGATCTCGGGGCAGCTCACGGCACTGTTGGCGCTGCTCGCACTGCAGGCGGTGCTGCCCGAGGATAGCCTGCGCGCATGGGCCTGGCGCCTGCCCTTCGCGCTGGGCGGCGTGCTCGCGCTGCTGGTCTATTGGCTGCGCCGCCGCCTCGCCGAGACCGAGAGCTTCGCCAGGCGCGACCGCAAGGCGGCCTCGGGCGCGTTCGCGCTCTTTCGTCAACACCCGCGCGAGGCGATGCTGGTGCTGCTGCTCACCGCAGGCGGCACCCTCGCCTTCTACGCCTACACCATCTACCCGATCACCTTCCTCAAGAAGACCGCGGGCTTCTCCGATGCCGCGGCGACGCAGGTGAACGCGGCGGCGCTGTTCGTGTTCATGCTTGTTCAGCCGCTCGCCGGCGCCCTGTCGGACCGGATCGGCCGCAAGCCGCTGATGATCGGATTCGGCGTGCTGGGCGTGTGCTGCACCTATCCGATCTTCGTCGCGATGGAGGGCGTGCGCGACGGGCTCAGCGCCTTCGGGCTGATGACCGCCGCGCTGCTGATCGTCACCGGCTACACCGCGATCAACGCGGTGGTGAAGGCCGAGCTGTTCCCGGCCCATATCCGCACGCTGGGCGTGGCGCTGCCCTATGCACTGGCCAACGCCATCTTCGGCGGCACCGCGCCGTCGGTCGCGCTGTGGTTCAAGC
>JAPJRE010000063.1 GCA_030824725.1 Sphingomonas sp. | reverse complement strand
CACCACGCCCTCGTGCCCGCCCGCCCCCGTGCGCAGCTCGCCATAGGCGCGGAGCTTGGGGGCGAGATAATAGCTGGCGAATATGCCGGGCTCGACGGTGAAATCGACCTTGGTGAGATCGGCACCGGCGCGCTTGCGAGTGCGGGCGCTTTGGAAGCCGACAACGATGCCCACCTCAAGACCATGACGGTCGTAGAGCGCTATGTTGGGGTTCTCGTCCGCGGCTTCGAATTCGAACGGGTCGTCGCCACGGGCGGTGGCGAAGTCGAACAGCGGGCGCACCGCATCGTGATCGGCGCCCGGATAGCTCGGCGTCGCCTGCGCGCCGATGGCGATGCGATAGCGGCGTGGTGCCTTCTCGCCCGCGTCGGACTGCGCACGGGCAGGCATCGCAACCGCGAGCAGCAGGCCGGCGCACAAGATCGTTCGTTGCATCTATTTTCTCCCCGTCACCGCTGCACTGCCATGCAGGGCTTGATCGTGCCACAGGCTTTTTCAGCCTCCACCTGCGAGGGGAAGGGTCCAATGAGTAAGCGGGTGAGCTGGCCGGACTTGGGGTAGAAGGGCTGGCGGCCGGGGAAGCGGGTGCGGACCTGGCCCCAAAGCCGTTCGGCGTTGCCGGGTGTCGCGAAGGCGCCGAGCTGCACGCGCCAGGCGCCGCCGGCGCGTGCCGGCTGCGGCGCGGGGGCTGCAGGGACAGGAGCGGCGGGTGTCTTCGGGGTTCCCGACTTTGCCGGCTGGGCAGCGCTCCGGCGTGCCGGCGCGGCGGCGGGGACGGGGGCAGCCGCCACGCGGTGCCCGGCGGCATAGCGGCGGGCGAGGTCGCGTCCGGCCTGCCGATCGGCAGCCGGAATATACTGATCCATCTGCCCCAGCGTGCGCGTGGCGGCGTCCAGCCCGCCGGCGGCGGCGCGGAGCATCAGCGCATAGGCCCGCACCCAGTTCTTCGCGACGCCATCGCCGTTGAACAGCATCACCCCCAGCAGATATTCCGCGCGCGCCTCGCCATTGGCCACGGCGCGCTCGAGCCAGGGTACGGCGGCCTCGCGCTTGCCGTTCTCGAACAGCATCATGCCGTAATTCGCCTCGCCCAGGTCATGGCCCTGCAGCGCGGCGAGGCGGTACCATTTCTCCGCCTCCACCATGTCGACCGGCACGCCGCGGCCGAGCTTGTAGATCTGCCCAATATTGTACTGCGCGTCCGCATCGCCGCGTTCGGCGGCGGTGCGCCAGGCGCGCAGGGCGGCGGCATAGTCGCCGCGATCATAGGCTTCCACGCCTGCCCGCACGGCGGCGTCCTGCGCCAGCGCGATGCCCGGCAGGCCCAGGTCAGCGAGAAGAAGAAGCAGTGCGGCGTGCAGGCGCATGGCAGGAAATCCCCTCTTCGGCGGCCGTCCGGGTCGTCACGCCTTGTGGCGCAGCGGCTTAGCCCGGCCCCGTTAACGCGATCTTATCCGCGCTTGTGTCAAGCATGGCGGGATATTTCACCGGTTTCGAGAGAGTAGATGCGCATCCTGGCGCTGGCTTCGCAAAAAGGAGGATCGGGCAAGACGACCTTGTCCGGCCATCTCGCGGTGCAGGCGCAGCGGAGCGGCGCCGGCCCGGTGGCGATGATCGACCTCGATCCGCAAGGCTCGCTGACCGACTGGTGGAACGAGCGCGAGGCCGAACTGCCGGCGCTCGCCCAGACCAGCATCGCCCGGCTCGCCGCCGATATCGAGCTGCTGCGCCAGCAGGGGTTCAAGCTGGTGGTGATCGACACCCCGCCCGCGATCACCCAGGCGATCCTCGGCGTGATTCAGATCGCCGAGCTGATCGTGATCCCGACTCGACCCGGCCCGCATGATCTGCGCGCGGTTGGCGCGACCGCGGAGCTGTGCGAGCGCGCCCACAAGCCGCTGCTCTTCGTGGTCAACGCAGCGACGCAGAACGCCCGGATCACTGCCGATGCGGTGCTCGCGCTTTCGCAGCACGGCACCGTCGCGCCGGTGATGCTGCACCACCGCACCGATTTCGCCGGTTCGATGATCGATGGCCGTACGGTCATGGAAGTCGATCCGCGCAGCAAGTCCGCCGCAGAGGTGGCAAGCCTGTGGAGCTATGTCTCGGATCGGCTGGAGAAGAATTTCCGCCGGACCGTGTTCGCCGCGCCGGCCGCGACGGCGTCCTTCGCGGCGGGGCGTCCGGCAACCGGGTTCGGCCGCAGGGTGACGCCGTGAACGCCGGCGTACGGCAGGATCGCAGCGATCAAAGGACGAACCGAAACATGACACCGCGCAAGCTCCTTTCGATCTCCGCCATCCCGCTCGCGCTGGGCGGTGTCGCCGTCACCAGTGTGGCGGTGCAGGGAAGCGCGTTCGCCAGCGCCGCCACCAATGCGAAGAAGGCGGCACGCGAGGCACGGGCGGCGCAGAAGGCGCTTGCCGCGCACAAGGCTACGGTCGCCGTCGCCCATGCCGAGCAGGCGGTGGCGAACGATCCCCAGCGCGGCGATTATCGTACGCTGCTCGGCCAAGCCTATCTGCTCGCCGGCCGCTTCACTTCGGCTGGCCAGGCGCTGCGGGACGCGCTCGTGCTCAATCCGGAGGATGGCCGCGCGGCGCTGAACCTCGCGCTCGCCAGCATCGGCACCGGCGATTGGGGTGCCGCGCGCACCCTGCTCCAGGCGCATGCCGCGCGTATTCCCGCCGCCGATCTCGGCCTCGCGACCGCGCTGGCCGGCGATCCGAATGGAGCGCTCGCGATCCTGGCGCCCGCGGTGCGCGCACCTGAGGTGACGGCACGCACGCGGCAGAATTTCGCGCTGGCGCTGGCGCTGGCGGGCCGCTGGGGCGAGGCGAAAGCGGTCGCGGCGATGGACGTCGCCCCCGACCAGCTCAACCCCCGGATGCTGCAATGGGCGAACTTCGCCCGGCCGGCCAATGCCTATGACCAGGTCGCCGCGATCCTCGGCGTGCAGGCGGTGCAGGACGCCGGCCAGCCGGTCGCGCTGGCGCTCGCCCGGCAGCCCGATTTCGCTGCCATGACGCCGGCACTGCGGCCCGTGACAACGCCGGAACCCGAGCCGGAGCCGATCCCGGTCAGCACGCCCGCGCCGACGCCGGTGTTCACGCCGGCGCCCGTCCGCATGGCCAAGTCGAAGCCGGTCAAGCCGCTCCCGTCCAAGCGCGCGCCGGTGATGGTCGCGAACGGGCCCTATGTCGTCCAGCTCGGCGCCTTCGCGAGCGCCGGGGTGGCGCGCGATGCGTGGCAGAAGCTGAGCGGCCGCATCTCGGCACTGCGCCCGCTCAAGCCGCAGGGCGCCACCGTGCCGAGCGGCACGGCGACGCTGTATCGCCTCTCGGTCGGCGGCTTTGCGCGCAAGGATGCCGAAGGGCTGTGCCGCACGGTCAAGACCGGCGGCGGCAATTGCTTCGTCCGCATGGCGGCGGGCGACGCGGTGGCGAGCTGGTACAAGCCCGCGTCCCGCGTCGGCCTCGCCGCGCGCTGATCGCTCAGACCAGCGCGCCGCCCTTGTAGAGCTGCAGCACCCGGCCCTGGGTCGGCAGGCGATCGAACGGCGTATTGCCGGCGCGCGCGTTCATCTTGCGCGCATCGATCACCCAGGGCGTTTCCGGATCGAGCACGATCAGGTCGGCCGGCAGGCCCGGCTTGAGCGCACCGCTCTCCAGCCCGAGGATCTTTGCCGGATTGGCGGCGAGCAGCGCGAACAGCTGGTCGAGGCCGAGCTTGCCGTCGCGCACCAAGGTGAGCGACAGCGCGAGCAGCGTCTCCGCCCCCGCCATGCCGGGCTCGGCATCGGCGAAGGGGAGGCGCTTCGCCTCGGGCCCGCGGGGATCGTGGCCGGAGGCGATCACGTCGATCGTGCCGTCCACCACGGCCGCCAGCGCCGCCTGGCGATCGCTCTCGTCGCGCAGCGGCGGCGAAAGGCGGGCGAAGGTGCGGAAGTCGCTGATCGCGATGTCCGACAGCAGCAGATGCGCCGGCGTGATGCCGCAGGTGACCAGCACGCCGCGGCGCTTGGCGGCGCGGATCAGGTCGAGGCCCGCCGCCGTGGTCACTTGGCGGAAGTGGAGCCTGGCGCCGGTTTCCTCGGCGAGCATCAGGTCGCGTGCGATGGCGAGCGGTTCGGCGATCGACGGCGCGCTCGGCAGGCCGAGGCGCGCGGCAGTCTCGCCTGCGGTCGCGACGGTGCCGTCGGCGAGCCCGCCATCCTCGGCATGGGCGACGACGGTGAGGTTGAGGTCGCGCGCGTAGAGCAGCGCCTTGCGCATCGTGCCCGCATTGGCGATCCAGCGCCGGCCCGTAGCAATCGCCCGGGCGCCTGCCGAGGCGTTGATCGCGATCTCGGCCAGATCCTCCCCCTTGAGGCCCTGCGTCGCCGCCGCGAGCGGGTGGACCCAGAGCTGCGGCTTGCCCGAGACGGCGGCACGCCGGACGATGCCGGGATCGTCGAGCACCGGCGACTGGTCGGGCATCAGGCCGACGCGGGCGATCCCGCCGAAGCGGCAGGCGCCCTTGTCGACGGCGAACACGCCGAGGTCGATCAGTGCGGGTGCGAGCACCTTGCCCGCGACGTCGACGATTTCGGCATCGGCGGGGGCTTCGACCTGGCCCACGGCCGCGATGCTGTCGCCCTGGACGAGCAGGTCGCCCTCGGAAATCCCGCCTTGGGGGCAGACCAGCCTGGCGCTGCGGAAGAGGATGCTGCTCATGCCCAGCCCTCCACGCCGCGCGACCGCCTTGTCAGCACGTCGAGGCAGGCCATCCGGACCGCCACGCCCATCTCGACCTGCTCGGTGATCGCGCTGCGCTCGGGGTGATCGGCGACGATGGAGTCGATCTCGACCCCGCGGTTCATCGGGCCCGGGTGCATCACCAGCGCGTTGGGCTTGGCTCGGGCGAGGCGTTCGGGGGTGAGGCCGTAGCGCATGTGGAACTCGCGAGTCGAAGGGATGTAGCCGCCGGCCATGCGCTCGTTCTGGACGCGGAGCATCATCACCACGTCGGCGCCTTCCAGCGCGGCATCGAAATCAGTGAAGGGGGTGACGAACATCCGGTCCATCGCCGGCGGCATCAACGTCGAAGGGGCGACCACGCGCACCTCGGCGGCCAGCGCGGTGAGCGCGAGGATGTTCGACCGGGCGACGCGGCTGTGGAGGATGTCGCCGCAAATTACCACGCGCTGCCCTGCCACCGACCCGCGCCGGCGGCGGATGGTGAGTGCGTCGAGTAGCGCCTGGGTCGGGTGTTCGTGCCAGCCGTCGCCGGCATTGAGCACCGGGCAGTCGACCTTGTCGGCGATCAGCCGCACCGCGCCCGAGCTCGCATGGCGGATCACGATCACGTCGGCGCGCATCGCGTTGAGCGTCACCGCGGTGTCGATCAGTGTCTCGCCCTTCTTCACGCTGCTCTGCGCGGCGTGCATGTTGACGACATCGGCGCCGAGACGCTTGCCCGCGATTTCAAACGACAGCAGCGTGCGTGTCGAATTTTCGAAGAAGGCGTTGATCTGGGTGAGGCCTTCCAGCCTTTTGTCGCTCTTGGCGCGGCTGCGATTGGCCTCGACCCATTGTTCCGCCTCGTCGAGCAGGAACATGATCTCGTGGGGCTGGAGTCCCGAAATGCCGGTGAGGTGCCGGTGCGGGAAAACGGCGCTGCCCTGTATCTGGGCACCGGGGCGATGATCGGAGGTGTGCATTAAAGCCGCCGCCTAAGCCCTGCGGCGGCGGCGCGCAACCCGGTCAGACGTTCACCAGCCCATCGATCGCGCCTTGCAGAATATAGGCGGCCGCCATCTTGTCGATCAACTCGGCACGTTTGGCACGGCTGGCATCCTGTTCGATCAGCGTACGCTCGACCGCGACGGTAGACCAGCGCTCGTCCCACATCAGGATGGGGAAGCCCAGATCCTCGAGGTTGCGGGCGAAGGCGCGGGTCGATTGGGTGCGCGGGCTGTCGGTGCCGTCGAGATTGAGCGGCAGGCCGATCACCATGCCGCGGACCTGCTGGGCGGTGATCAGCTCGACCAGCGCCGCCTTGTCCTTGGTGAACTTGCTGCGGCGGATCAACTGGGCGGGGCTCGCGAAGCTCCAGCCGGCGTCGCACAGCGCGGTGCCGATCGTCTTGGTGCCGACATCGAGGCCGATCAGGCGGCCGCCTTGCGGGAGGACGGCGCGGAAGTCGCTGGGAACGGTGGTGATCACCGCGCGGCTATAGGGGAGGCGGGGCGGGGCTGCAAAGGCTCCCCGCCATCCTCAGGGCTTGACGGCCGCGAGCCGCCGTGCGGCATCCGCGCGGACGTTCGCCCAGAACAGGCTGTAGTCGAACACGTGATAGTTGTTCCCCGGCAGCACATACTGGCCGAAGTCCGGCGGGGCGGTGCCAATCTTGAGGATGCCGCGCCCATCGCAACGCGCCGGCACCCGGCCGGGCTCGAGATGCGCGGACTGCAGGTTGAGGTCCGGGATCAGCGATCCGAGATTGGCGCTCGCCGGCGCCGAGTCGCCCGGCCTGCCGGTCAGCGGGTTGGTGCAGAGCATCCTGGTGCCCGCGCGCGGCTGGCCGGTGAAGCCGTTGCTCGCGTCGAAGGTGTCTATGATCAGCGCCGGGTCGGCGGGCTCGGCGAAGCTCTGCCAGGAGAGGATGCAGCCGGCCTGGTCGGGGCCGGTACAGGCGGGCAGGCCCATCCTGGGGAGGTCGGCGGTAAGCGAGACCGGCCACCCCACCACATAGGCGGCAACGACCCGCTTCGCGATCGGGGTGCCTGCGACTCGCTCGGCGAGCAGGCGCGAGAGGTGCAGCGCGCCCTGGCTATGCCCGGCGAGGATGATCGGGCGGTCCCCGGCCTCTTGCAGGAATTCCTCGAACGCCGCCGCCACGTCGCGATAGGCAAGGTCGAGCGCCTTCTGCGCCTGCGCCTTGCTGGTGAGGAATGCCCCGAAGGTCGCCTGGCGATAGCGCGGTGCCCAGATCGCGGCGCTCTCGTTGAACGCGCTCGCCTGGCCGCGCAGGAACAGCTCGGCGCGGGCATTGGCGTCCGGGTTGTCGAGTGGGGCGTTCCATTGCTTGGTGTCGAGGAACGAGGTGGGGTGGATGAAGAACAGTGCCGCGCGCGGATTGGCCGCGGGCTTGTGCCCGGCCGGCGTCCATAGCGCCGGATTGCCCGGCTTGTCGGGTCGCGCGATCCACATCTCCGCCCTCGCATAGTCGCGCGAGGAAACCGGCGGCAGGTCCGCGGCGTCTCCGGCGGGCACCATGAACTGGCGCATCAGCTGGATGCCGTAGAGCCGATAGGCGAACATGGACGCAACGCCCAGCATGATCAGGATCGCAACCGCATAAAGAAACTTTCGGGCCAATCGGCCTCTCCATTGTGCAATGCAGCATAAACGGGCGGTGACGCAATCGCGTTCCGCCCAGTGTTGCGTGCGAAGGATGCAACCGCAAGTACCGATCCCGCGCTACGGACGCTTGAAGGGGCGCGGCTCGGCTGATAGGCGCAGGTGCATGTCCGTAGACACCGCAACCGTGAAGAAAGTGGCGAACCTGGCGCGTATCGCGATCAGCGACGCCGACGCCGAGCGCCTCGCGCCCGAACTCAACAACATCCTGGGCTGGATCGAACAGCTCGGCGAAGTCGACACGCACGATGTCGCGCCGATGACTGCCGTCATGCCCAACACGCTGCGGCTCCGGCCCGACGTGATCACGGACGGGAACCAGCGCGATGCGGTGCTGGCGAACGCGCCGCAGGGCGAACATGGCTTCTTTACGGTTCCGAAGGTGGTGGAATGAGCACGCTCACTGATCTGGGCGTCGCCGCCATCCGCAACGGCGTGCGCGACGGCGATTTCTCCGCGCGCGAAGTCGCCGAGGCGTTCAACGCCGCCGTGGCCGGTGCCGACGCGCTCAACGCCTTCATCGTCAAGACCCCCGAGCATGCGCTCGCGGCCGCCGACGCCGCCGACAAGGCACGCGCTGCGGGCGAGACGCTCAAGCCGCTGGCCGGCGTGCCGATCGGCATGAAGGACCTGTTCGCGACCAAAGGCGTGCAGACCACCGCCGCCAGCCACATGCTGGAAGGCTTCAAGCCGGTCTACGAGTCGACCGTCTCGCACAAGCTGTGGGAAGCGGGCGCCGGCATGCTCGGCAAGCTGAACCTCGACCAGTTCGCGATGGGCTCGTCGAACGAGACCAGCTATTTCGGCAACGTGATCTCGCCGTGGCGCCGGGGCGAGGGCGACAACACGCCGCTCGCGCCCGGCGGCTCCTCGGGCGGCAGCTCGGCGGCGATTGCGGCGCGGCTCTGCCCCGCGGCGACCGGCACCGATACCGGCGGCTCGATCCGCCAGCCCGCCGCCTTCACCGGCATCTCGGGCATCAAGCCGACCTATGGCCGCTGCTCGCGCTGGGGCGTGGTGGCGTTCGCCTCCTCGCTCGACCAGGCGGGCCCGATGGCGCGCGATGTGCGCGACTGCGCGATCCTGCTTGAGGCGATGACCGGCTTCGATCCCAAGGACTCGACCTCGCTCGACATGCCCGTGCCGCATTGGGAGGCGGGCCTCTCCGCCGATCTGCGCGGCAAGCGCGTCGGCATTCCGGCCGAGTATCGGATGGACGGCACCCCGGCCGAGATCGAAGCGCTGTGGCAGCAGGGCATCGCCTGGCTGAAGGACGCCGGCGCCGAGATCGTCGAGGTCAGCCTGCCGCACACCAAGTACGCGCTGCCGGCCTATTACATCATCGCGCCGGCCGAGGCCTCCTCGAACCTGGCCCGCTATGACGGCGTACGTTACGGCCTGCGCGACCTGGCCGAGGGCCAGAACCTGCAGGAGATGTACGCCGCTACCCGCGCCGCAGGCTTCGGCGACGAAGTGAAGCGCCGCATCCTGATCGGCACCTATGTGCTCTCGGCAGGCTTCTACGACGCCTATTACACCCAGGCGCAGAAGGTCCGGGCGCTGATCGCGCGCGACTTCGACAATGCCTGGAGCCAGTGCGACCTGCTGCTCACCCCGACCGCGCCGAGCGCGGCGTTCGGGCTGGGTGAGAAGGTCGATCCGCTGGCGATGTACCTCAACGACGTGTTCACTGTGCCGGCCAGCCTCGCGGGCGTGCCCGCGATGAGCGTGCCGGGCGGTCTGGACGCGGCGGGTCTGCCGCTCGGCCTGCAGATCATCGGCAAGCCGTTCGACGAGCAGGGCGTGCTCAACGCCGGGCTGGCGATCGAGCAGCGCGCGGGCTTCACCGCGCGTCCGAAGGCCTGGTGGTAATCTAAAGATCCTCCCCGTGCCGGGGAGGATCTTTATTTCTGCACGATCGGCACCGCCAGATAGGCCAGCCGCCGCACTTCGCGTCGGCCGCGCACCACCGTGTCGAGGATCAGCCCGGTAAAGAAGCTCAGCGTCGCGACGATCGACAGGCCGGTGACCAGCACCGCGGTCGGCAGGCGCGGGACCTGGCCGGTGTGCCAATAGGTGATTCCCAGCGGCACGGCGAGCAGCACGGCGACTAGCGCCAGCACGCCGGCGATGCCGCCGAAGAACAGGATCGGCCGCTCGATGCGGAACAGCGTGACGATCGTCCGCAGGATCCGCCAGCCGTCGCGATAGGTGGAGAGCTTGGAGGTCGAGCCCTCGGGCCGCGCCGCATAGGCGGTGACGACCTCCGCCACCGGCATGCGCAGCTCCAGCGCGTGGATGCTGATCTCGGTCTCGATCTCGAACCCGGCGGAAAGCACCGGGAAGCTCTTCACGAAGCGCCGCGAGAACACCCGGTAGCCCGACAGGATGTCGCTGAAGCTGCGGCCGAACAGCCGCGCCAGCATGCCGGTGAGCATCCGGTTGCCCAGGCGATGCCCGCGCCGATAGGCCAGCTCCACCTCGGACTTGCGTGCGCCCACCACCATGTCGAGCTGTTCGTCGAGCAGGCGCTCGATCAGCGCGGGCGCGGCATCCGCGTCATAGGTGAGGTCGCCGTCGGAGAGGACGTACACGTCCGCCTCGATATCGGCGAACATGCGGCGGACGACATTGCCCTTGCCCTGCATCCGCTCGCTGCGCACCACCGCGCCCGCTGCGGCCGCGACTTCCATCGTCCGGTCACGGCTGTTGTTGTCGTACACATAGACCGTGGCGCCAGGCAGGCTGGCGCGGAACGCCGCGACGGTGCGGGCGATCGCCACCTCTTCGTTGTAGCAGGGCAGCAGCACCGCCACCCGCAGACCCGCCACCCGTTCCTGAAATCCTGCCTTCACCGCCATGGTCCCCGACGCTTCCCGATCGGCGGCGCCTAATCGACTCGGCTGCGGGGCGCAATTGGGCGCTGGACCTGAGGCCGGCGACGCGCGATAGGCAGAGCCACGCATATTCCCATTACCTTGTGAAGAGCACATGGCGACCAAGACTGCATCGAGCTACCGAATCCAGGGCGACACCGGCGAATGGGAGGTCGTGATCGGCCTCGAAGTCCATGCGCAGATCACGTCGCAGGCCAAGCTGTTCTCCGGCGCGGCCACGGCATTCGGGGCCGAGCCGAACAGCCAGGTCAGCCTGGTCGATGCCGCCATGCCCGGCATGCTGCCGGTGCTGAACGGCGAATGCATCCGCCAGGCGGTGCGCAGCGGCATGGCGATCGGCGCGGTGATCAACAAATGGTCGCGCTTCGATCGCAAGAACTATTTCTATGCGGACAACCCCCAGGGCTATCAGATCAGCCAGCTCTACCACCCGCTGGTGGGCGAGGGGCAGATCACGATCAGCCTGGATGAAAAGGACCCCGAGGCCGAGGTGAAGGCGATCGGCGTCGAGCGCATCCATGTCGAGCAGGATGCCGGCAAGCTGATGCACGACCAGCATCCGACGCGCAGCTATGTCGACCTCAATCGCGCCGGCGTGGCGCTGATGGAGATCGTGTCGAAGCCCGACATGCGTTCGCCGGCCGAGGCAGGCGCGTATCTCTCGAAGCTGCGCTCGATCCTGCGCTATGTGGGCAGCTGCGACGGCAACATGGACCAGGGGTCGATGCGCGCCGACGTGAACGTCAGCGTGCGCAAGCCGGGCGAGCCGTTCGGCACGCGCACCGAGACCAAGAACGTCAACTCTGTCCGCTTCGTCATGCAGGCGATCGAGCATGAGGCGCGGCGCCAGGTCGAGGTGCTGGAGAGCGGCGGCCGCATCGTCCAGGAAACCCGCCTGTTCGATCCGGACAAGGGCGAGACCCGCTCGATGCGCTCGAAGGAAGATGCGCAGGACTATCGCTACTTCCCCGATCCCGACCTGCTGCCGCTGGAACTGGACGACGCCTTCCTCGAGGAATGCCGCGCCAGCCTGCCCGAGTTGCCCGACGCCAAGCGCCGCCGCTACGAGGAATCGCTGGGCCTCACCGCCTATAACGCCGCGGTGCTGACCGCCGAGGCGGAGACGGCGCGCTGGTTCGAGGCGCTGCTGGCCGAGAGCGCGCGCATCCAGAAGAAGGGCGAGCAGGAAGTCGCGCGCGCCGCGGCCAACTGGCTGCTTTCGGACCTGTACGGGGCGCTCAACCGCCTCGGCAAGGGCATCGACGAGAGCCCGGTGAGCCCGGAGCAGGGCGCCGAACTGCTCGCGCTGGTCGCCGACGGCACGATTTCGAACACGCTGGGCAAGCAGGTGTTCGAGATCATGCTGGAGACCGGCGACGCGCCCGGCAAGATCGTCGAAGAGCGCGGCATGAAGCAGACCAGCGACACCGGCGCGATCGAGGCGGTGATCGCCGAGATCCTCGCCAAGAACCCGAACCAGCTGGAGCAGTATCGCGCCGGCAAGGAAGCACTGTTCGGCTTCTTCGTCGGCCAGACGATGAAGGCGATGGCCGGCAAGGCCAACCCGGCGGTGGTCAACGAACTGCTGAAGAAGGCGCTGAGCTAAAGGGCAGGGGAGCCCGGCGGCACCTGGCCGCCGGGCTTATCCCGCCATCACTCCGCCGCGCGGCGGAGCTTCGCGATGGCCTTCTGTTCGTTGCCGGTGAACCCTTCGAGGTCCTTGCCGAAGGCGGTCCGGAGTTCGTCGAGCGCGGCGCTTGCGTTCGCGCCCTTCTTCGGCGGGAACAGCATGAGGTGGTGCTTTCCGCGCGCCTCGTACGCGAACTGGACCTGATCCCGGCCGCCGAAGTCTCGGATCGCGAACAGCGTGCTGAGCGAGTGACCGGAGATCGTGCCCTTGTAGTACGAGATCTCGGCAACGATCAGTTCCGAATAGCAGGCAGCCTTGGAGTCGCTGCGGCGGGTCTTCACCTTCGTGATCGTCTTGCGGTCAAGCGGCTGGCCGTGACGGACGATCTGCGTGCCGGCGGGCAGAGACAGCAGCGTCGCCAGATCGAGCGATTGCAGCGTATCCAACTGGACCTGGCCTTCCAGCGTGCTGCGCATGTGCGCCCGGTTTTGGGCGTGCTTGCTCGCATGCGCCGCCCGGTCGATCGGTTCTTCTCCCACGCCGCCGAAGTTCGACAGGAGACCGGTCGTTTCCGATTTCATGCGTCCGGCCGGCCAGAGGTGCAACGTGAGCGGCACGGTTTGCGCGAGCGCGCTTCCCGCGCCGATCCAGAGGCTGGCGGCCGCTGCGGCACCTGACACTAGCTTGTTCAACATGTAGCAGTTCCTTGGCGAAGGCAGTGGGTGCGTTCTGCGCGCCTTCCCCATCGGGTGCGCCACGTCGCCTGCTCCATGATCGGCCTGCGGGCGCAGAACAACGTGGCTGGGGGTTAGCGACCAGGGTTAGGGCCCGCGGCGGGGGGATGCGCGCTTGCCAAGCAAAGCCGGGCTTCGCATGGTGGCACCAACAGCGGAGATGGTTGCATGATCAGGATATTGGCGTGGCTTGCGATGGCTTTGATGGCGCTCCCGGCCGCCGCGCAGGCCCAGCCGCCCGCGCCTGCGGCCAATCCGAAGGTGGCTATCGAGACGAGCGCGGGGGCGATGGTGGTCGAGGTCTATCTCGACAAGGCGCCGGTCTCCGCGCGCAACTTCCTGCGCTATGTCGATGCGAAGCGGTTGGACGGGGCGGTGTTCTACCGCACGGTCAAGCCGGCGGAGAAGTTCGGCTTCGTCCAGTTCGGCATCCAGAACGCGCCCGCCAAGATGTTCCCGCCGATCAAGCACGAGCCGACCAGCGAGACCGGCCTCAAGCATCTCGACGGCACGCTGTCGCTGCCGCGGCTGGCGCCGGGCACCGCGCGCGGCGAGTTCACCATCATGGTCGGTGACCAGCCCTCGTTCGACGCGGACCCCAGCAAGCCCGGTGACAATCTGGGCTATGCCGCCTTCGGCCGGGTGATCGAGGGGCAGGGCGTGCTCCTCAAGATCTTCGACGGGCCGATCTCGCCGACCAAGACGATTCAGGGCGGCTTCAGGGGCGAGGTGCCCGACGTGCCGGTGAAGATCGTTTCGGCGCGCCGCGTCGCGAGGTAATTCGCCTCAGAGCGGGTGGGGATCCAGGTAGAGATAGGCCGGATCGAACTCGGCGAGTCGCTTGAGGCCGGGCAGGTCCTGAAACGCTACCAGGCCGTTGCGGAACTCCACCAGCCCGCGCTCGCGCAACTCGCGCAGCACGCGGTTCACATGTACGGGGGTGAGCCCCAGGCATTCGGCGAGCTCGGCCTGGCTGACCGGGAAGCGGTAGCGCTCCGGCTCGGCATGGCCGACGACGCCCAGCCGCACATGCAGTTCGCAGAACAGGTGCGCAGCGCGTTGGATCGCCGAGCGGCGGCCCAGCGAGACTTCCCACTCGCGGTGGATCGCCGCGTCGGCATTGGTGGAGAACCACATCACCCGCGTGAGGTGCGCCTGCGTCTCGGTGATCTCGCGCAGCCGCGTGTGCGCGGCGCGGGCGATCGTGCAGGGCGTGAGCGCGAGCAGCGAATGGTCGAGCCGCTTGAGCGTGAAGCCGTGCAGGTCGGCGAAGTCGCCGGGGACGTGCACATGGGTGATCTGCCGCGTGCCGTTCTTGAGATCCTTGTAGCGGCCGATGAACCCGTCCAGCACCAGCGTCGAATAATTCAGCTCCTCGCCGGAGCGCACGATGGTGCGGCCGGCCGGATGCGTGACCGTGTCGACGATCGTACCGCGCAGCGCCGCTTCTTCCGCAGCGCTGATCTCGTCGCGTAGCCGAAGTTTGCGCAGGTGGCATTCGATCATCGTAGGGGCATCTCCAGCATGCTGCAGCGGCGCCGCGGATCGGCGGCACCGCTGCCGTGGCAGGGTTGGGGGAAGGGGTTATTGCTGGTTGAGGTCCTGGTTCTTCACGACCCCGTCGGCGCCGTTCTCGCCGCCGGTGCCCAGCGGCACCGCCCTGGGGAGCGGCGTGCCCTCCTTGGCCGCGGCGTCGGCGGCGTCGGAGCGGGCTTCCACCGCCTGCTGGATGTCGGAACGGGGATCGTCGTTATCGTTGGTGAGGTTGGGCATGGGAGCTTCTCCTGGTTCAGGCGACCGGCTGGCCGGGGGTGATGCCGGGATCGATGCTCGGCGTGGTCTCGGGTGCCGGCACGTCGATGT
>JAPJRE010000062.1 GCA_030824725.1 Sphingomonas sp. | reverse complement strand
GCTATCTGGTGATCGCCGTCGGCCGGGTGCTGACCGGCCCCGGCGCACCGCCGCGCCCGCAAACCCCACCGCCGCCCGGCGCGCTCGGCATCCGGACGACGACCGCGCAGGTCGCCGTCGGGATCGACTGGGCGCTCGCCGAGAATGGGCGCCGCGGCAGTGCCTTTTTCGGTCGCATCGATCCGCGGCTGGTCGCCGTTTCCGGCCATAGCTGCGGCGGCCTCCAGGCGCTGGAGATCGCCGCCGATCCGCGCGTCCATGCGGTGATCGTCCACAATAGCGGCGTGTTCAAGGACGGCACCAACCCGATCCGCGGGATTACCATCGACAAGGCGGCGCTGCGGCGGCTGCACACGCCGGTACTCTACGTCATGGGCGGCCCGTCGGACATCGCCTGGCCCAACGGCAACGACGACTTCGACCGGATCGACACGGTCCCGGTGATGCTTGCCAGCCTCGATGTCGGCCATGGCGGCACCTTCCAGGATGCCAATGGCGGCCGGGTGACGCCGGTGGACGTCGCCTGGCTCGAATGGCAGCTGCGCGGCGACGAGGGCGCAGCGCACTGGTTCCGGGGTGCCGATTGCCGGCTCTGCACCGATCCCGCCTGGACGGTGCGCAAGAAGCGCATCGACTGACTGCGCTGCGGGCCAGCGCCAGGGGGCACGATGCCGGGCCGCTCGCGACGACGCTGGAGCCCTCGTGGACTTCGCGCGCCTGAACGCCGGTGGGGCCCCTACACCGCGGTCGCGGTCGATCTGGAGAGCGGCGCGGAGATGGCCTTCGACACCCGCGATGGCCCGATCGGTGCCGAGCATGTCCGCGCCAGCGCGGCGCTGCCGCCGGCCTTCCCGGCGGTAGCGGTTGACGGTCGGCTCTATGTGGATGGCGGCCTTTCCACCAACGTGCCCCTCGATCCGATGCTGTCGACACCGTCTGCCTGCCCGCCTCGGTGCGCGAGCGCCGGTACCACGGCCTTCGCGACGGCGCCGACCTGCTCCGCCGCCTCGCCGGCGGCACGCTGCCAATCGGGGGCGAGGGGCTCCACCTCGTGCCCGGTCACGCGACGAACGTACCATGAACGTGGCGGTTCCAGGGATAGAGGATCGTCGTCAATCCATTGAAAATCAGTATGTTCTGGCGCTGAGTCGACGTTTGCTTCTTGGGGTCGCCGGCGGCTTTCCTTTGTAAATCTGCTGATTTTGGTTCACTTGTTCATTAGATATGCTGAGATGTTCGACGTAAGCAGCTGAGAGCGCTTCGCGATTTGCCGGTTGCCGTGGGACCTGCGGACAGAATAGTTAAAAAAAGATGACTCTTGTCCGCTGCTTTGTTAGCATCTCGCCCGCACGCGCCGGTTCCTGATCGGCGCGGGGTCGGCCGCAGTTTCGAGTGGGGACTCGAAGCGGCCGCTTTGGGGGGGAGTCTAGTGTCAGCGATGATGTTCTACGGGCGTATCGTCCCGTTGAATCGTGACGTGCACGCGAATCTCAGGATTCGGTCGGACGGTTTCGGCTTCGCGGCCGCCACCAACTCGGTGCCCCTGCTGGCCGGCGAACTGATCGAGGCGGCGGCCTCGTTCCCGCTGTTCTTTGCCGAGATCGGCCAGGCGGAGACCTTCCCCATCGCACTGCTCGGCTTGCGTGCAGGGCAGAATCTCTTCGTCGACGTCGCAGGAGGCTGGGAGGCCGGAATGCATGTGCCGGCCTTCGTCCGCCGCTATCCGTTCGTGCTTTCCACCGATCACACCGTATGCATCGATCCCGATTTTGCCGGGTTCAGTGCCGACGAAGGCGAGGCGCTGTTCACCGCGACCGGCGAGAACACGCCGCAGCTCGATCATGCCCTGACCTTCCTGCGCGGGTTCCAGGACGAGGTCGAGCGGACCAAGGCCTTTGTCGGCGAACTCCAGGCGCTCGACCTGCTCAAGCCGATCGCCCTGAACGTCGAGCCCGACGGTGGCTCCGCCTATGGGATCGAAGGCCTGTTCGCAGTGGATGCGGACAAGCTGGCCGCACTGTCGGACGAGGCCGTCCTCGGCCTGTTCCGCTCGGGCGCGCTGGCCCGAATCCACGCCCATCTCGCCTCGTTGGGGGCGCTCGACGCGCTGTTCCGGCGCAGCCAAGGGCGCGCCGCGACGGCCGGCGCAGCCCAGGGCCCTACCCCTGTATCGACGGCGGCCGCACCGACGACGGCGGATGCGGAGTGCGTGGCATGAGGATGAAAGCTGCAATGGTTGCGAAGCCCGCCAATGCGCGCCTGATGCGCCGCGTGACCCTTGGCCTGCTCGCCGCGGCAAGCCCGCAGGCGATCTCGCAAGCCATGGCGCAGACGGCGATCAAGGCCAGCGGCGAGACCGCGACCACGGTCGGTACCAGCGGCAATACCGCGACGGTCACCACACAGACGATCCACGGGCGCACCGGCTTCAACGCCTTCGAATCGTTCACGGTCGCATCGGACTTCACGGTGAACCTGGTCGTGCCGACCAACACCGACAATCTCGTCAATATCGTGCGCACACAGGGCGTGTCGATCGACGGCATCGTCAACAGCTACAAGGGCTCGGTCGCGGCGGCCAATCGCGGCGGCAACATCTATTTCGTCGCGCCGCGCGGCATGGTGATCGGCGCGACCGGCGTGGTGAATGTCGGCGCGCTCACCGTCACCACGCCGACGGATCGCGTGGCCGACGGCATCGTCAGCAACATGGCGGGCTACACGCCGGGCACTGCCCATTCCGGCAGCAGCCTGTCCGACACCGCCGAAATCATCGTCCGCGGCCGGGTCAACGCGATCGACGGGATCAGCCTGGCCAGCAAGAAGGTCACGGTGGCGAGCGGCGCGACGCTGGCCACCGGTGTCCGCGCGCTCGAGGCGCTCGATGCACAAGGCGCAAAAATCTTCGAGGCCGTCGTCAACGCGCAGGGCCTCCAGTCGGGCAGCGCGATCGTCTACAAGGGCGGCCAGCTCGAAATCATCGGCGAGACTTCGGTCGCGATCGCCGGCGCCCTGCAGTCGCGTGCCGGCGCGAGTTCCGATGCAGGGGCGGTGACGATCAAGTCGGCCGGCACGATCGACGTCAGCACCGGCGCTTCGATCGTGGCCGACCGCACCGACGGCACGCTGGCCGGCGCCGTCACGCTGACCGCCGAACACAGCGATACGAACAGCATCGGCAAGACCGAGGCGACCACCAAGGTGGCGATCGGCGGCGAGATCAAGGGCGGGACGGTGACCGCCACCGCCAAGGCCTCGGCAGTGACCTCCTATACCGACGACACCGTCCTATTCGCCACGATGACCTCGATTGCCGCGCTGGCCGGCCTAAACGGCGGGTACCAGGCGGCCGATGCCGATGCCCAGGTCGAAGTCAGCGGCACCGCCAAGATCGCTGCCGCCGGTGACCTGAAGATCGGTGCCGCCGCGACGGCGACCACCGAAATGCCGGTGCTGACCATCTCGACGGTAAGCCCGTTCCAGGCGGCGGTCATCGCCGCGATGCTGGACAGCACCGCCAAGGTCAACATCACCGGCGCCGCCCAGCTCACCGGGGCGCTCGTCGACATCCAAGCGACGAACACTTCGAAGGTGGACGCCACGGCGATGGCGCTCAATACCGGCAAGGAAGCCAGCGAGAAAGGCTCCGCCGCCGTCGGCTATGGATCGGCGACCACCCGGACCGAGGCGAATGTTGGCGCCGGCGTCGTGGTCGACGCCGCGACCGTCAACTTGGCGGCGAAGAACAACCACTATTTCTCGGTTTCCGCCACCTCGATGGCCAACAACGACGGCTATGCCGGCGTCGGCTTCGCGCTGAGCGAGCAGGATGTGGAGACCAAGGCCAATTTCGCCGGCGCCCTCTCACATACCGTGAACGGAGCCGCCGGCCAGGCGAACGCGCTCACCGTCACCGCGCTGACCAACACCGAAGTAAACAAGACCTCGGGCGACACTTCGGTCGGCAACGGCATCGCCGGCAAGGTCATCACCTCGGTGACCAACGCGGCGGGCAGCGTGGCGAGCCTGGTCCGCTCCAAGATCAGCGGCGCGCCCGGCCTCAGCGACGCGACGGGCACCGGCGCCGACAACAGCCATTTCCGCGTCGGCGGCGGCGTTTCGATCGCGCTCGACAAGCAGGTCACCGAAGCGACCGTTGGTGCGGCGGGCAAGAAGATCGATCTCTCCGGCGACGCGATCGTCGCGGCCCGCACGGTGGACGCGGGCCTGCGCAACAATGCGCAGGCGGCGATCGCCTCGAACGACGATGCGACCAAGCAGAATGGCGCGACCAGCGTCGGTGTCGCCGCCGCCGTCGCCTATGCGAAGCACGAACACACCACCAACGCGAGCGTCGCTACGGGTGCCGAGATCGTCGCCGGTCGCCTGGCGCTGGGGGCGGAGACGATCGTGCCGATCACGGTCGACTGGACCCGGTTCGATACGCCGGGCCGCGTGCTGTCGCACCTCAACGGCAATCTGGGCGTGGCGAACACGATCAGCTCCGGCTTCACCACCGCCACCACCGAAGCGGAGAATGTCGGGGTATCCGGCTCGGTCAACCTCAACTTCCTCACCGCCGATACGCGGGCCTGGGTGGGGGAGAATGCCAAGGTCACGGTGGGCGCGGCCGGCGCCGGGTTCAGCGACGGCATCGGCATGGACTGGAGCAGCGTTGCCAACAAGGCGCTGGCCGTCACCGCGCTCAGCCGCCTGGAGAGCCTGATCATCGGCGGCCAATTCTCGATCCTGCTCGGCGGCAATGCCGGCGACGGCAAGGGCCAGTCGAAGGTGGTCGGCGGCTCCTATACCATGCCGTCGCATGCGGCGACGACGGTCGCTGGGATCGGCGCGGGGGTGACCGTATCCGCATCGGGCGGCGTCGCGGTCAAGGCGAAGAGCGAGGAGCAGGTGATCGCGGTCGCGCCGTCGTCGGGCAAGGGCGCCGGCGTCGGCGTGGCGGGCCTGGTCAACAACGTGGTGATCGACAACGTCACCAAGGCGGTGATCAGCAACCAGGCCAAGCTGGACGCCGCCTCGATCGACCTCAACGCGGCGCAGGACCTGCTCGTCGTCAACATCGCCGCCCCGATCCCGGTCCGGGCGGAGGGCAGCGCCGTCGGCGTCGGCGTGGCGATCAACGACATCACGACGGACACGCAGGCGGGCGTCGTCGACACCGCGACGATCACGCGGAACGTCGCGCCCGCGCTGCCGAACCCGTGGGCGCCCTATATCCACACCGGATCGCTGACGGTCGACGCATCCAACAACGGGTGGGTCCAGGCCTATGGCATGGCCGGGGTATCGGTGGACAACGATCCCGACCGGACGACCATCGCGAACAAGGCCCGCGACGCCGTCTCGGGCAACCGCATCACCGACTATTTCAGCAAGGCGAGCGGTTCGGACAACATCGTCCGGCAGAAGATCGGCGGCCTCCTCGCGAAGACGCCCAACCCGGCGCCCTCCGGCAGCAAGGCTTCGTTCTCGCTCGGGCTGGCGGGCAGTGCGGCGGTCAACCTGTCCGACCTGACGGCCAAGGCGCTCGTCGAGAACGCATCGATCGACCGGTACGCGAACGCCGGCACCGTCGATGTGATTCTCGCATCCTCGAACACCCCCATCACCGTTGCCGGCGCGGGCGCCGGAGCGAAGGTCTCCGCCGGCGGCGCGACCAGCGTGGGCATCGGCGGCGCGGTCGCGCTGGAAATTTCCGAAAACAAGTCGATCGCCGCGATCACCGGATCCACGGTGCAGAGCGCCGGGGATACGCGGGTTCGCGCCCTGAACGGCGGCGCGCGGGTAGCCGTCGGCCTGGCCGTGGCGCTCAACACGCCGCCGGCCAATCAGAAGCCCGGCGAGGCTGCGGCATCGCTCTCCGGCTCGATCGTCTTCAACAACGACATCGCCCAGGCGCATATCGACGACAGCACGATCACCGGCCTGAGCGGCGGCAGCAGCCGCGATGTCGAGGTGACGGCCTATAACGCGCCCAAGATCGGCGCGGGCGGCGGTGCCGGCTATGAAGGCGGCAAGATGGGGCTCGGCCTCGCCGTCACGGTCGTCGACCTCGGCGACGATGGCGATCAGGCGGCAACCGAAGCGCTGATTCGCGACAGCACGATTTCGCAGGTCGATTCCGTCTCGGTGGGCGCCGCCGATCCCAGCATCATCCTGGCGCTCGCCGCCAGTGGCGGCAGGGGCGCCGCGAGCGTCGGCATCGCGGGTGCGGGCAGCACGATCGTCACCGATCGCACGACGCGGGCCGGTATCGGGTCGGTCGACGGTACGTCGATTGTCACGGCCTCGGGGGACGTCAAGGTCACCGCGACGGCATTGAAGAACAATGCCCTCGAAGCGGTCGCGGTCGGGCGGAGCAGCGACCTTACCGCCGATTCCGGATATGATTTCACCGGCGGCTCTACGATCGGCGACCTGCGCAGCGCGGACACGGGCAAGCTGAAGAACGCCAATGGCGACGATCTGGTCGCCGCGAGCGGCAAGGGCGGCCTGATGATCGCCGCGGGCGGTTCCGGGCAGAAGTCGGGTAGCGCCGGCAACAATGCCAAGGGCAATGTCGGCGCATCGTTCGCCGGTATTCTCGCGTCCGATGCGCACGAGGCCTATGTCGATCATGCGACCGTGACGTCGGATGCGCTCTCGATCCTCGCCAAGGATGATGCGGTGCGCGTCGGCTTGGCGGTGGGTGGCAGCAGCGGCGCCGAATTCGGGCTCAACGGGTCGGTCACCCTGGTGGAAGACAGCGGTGCCACGCGCGCGCGGCTCGGCGCGGCGAGCGGCAGCACGACGGTCAACGGGGGCGCGCTGGACGTGGTGGCCGATGATGCCTCGGTGGTCGCCGCACTTTCGGGCAGCTTCACCATGGCCGGCAAGGCGGCGCTGGGCGCGTCGGTCACGCACGTGGCATCGAGCAAGGCCGTCACCAGCGACATCCTTCGCAGCCAGATCAGTGCGGGCCGCACCGTCGATGTCCAGGCCACGCTGACCGGTGCCATCTTCGATCTCGCCTTCTCGGGCGCAGTCGCCAGTTCGACCAGCGCGCCGGTGGACCTGCCCAAGCTGGACGAGGACGAAGGCGGCGGCGTCGCGCTGCCGGACATCGACGAAGCGCCCTCCGGCGGCGGGAGTGGCGGCAGCGGGGGTGGCGGCAGCAGCGGTGGCACCCTCGCGATCGGCGGCGCATCGACCTCGAACATCGTCACGGCAAGCGCGCGCGCGAAGATCGAAAACAGCACCATTAACCCCTTGAATGGCAACCGCGCCGCGGTGACGCTGCGGGGGGCGGACAGCCAGTTCATCCTTGCAGCCGGCATCGGCTTCGCCCGTGCGAACAAGGGCGCCGGCGGGGTTGGGCTGGTCACCAACCGCCGCGGCGGCGACGATTCCGGCCTGCGGACGTCTGCCGAGATCGTCGGCGGACAGATGGATGTCGCCAATCTCGTCAGCGAGAGCCTTGCCACCGCCGACATCAAGTCGCTCGCGATGGGCATTGCGATCGGCGACAAGTTCGGCGGCGGCGGCTCGATCGTCACCAACATCGTGGATGGTGACGTGAAGGCGCTGGTCAGCGGCTCCGCCGATGTCGCGGCGCAGAACAACGCCGCGATCATCGCCAAGTCGCAGGACCGGCTGGACGTGATCGGCGGCGGCGTCGGCTTCTCCAAGGGCGGCGGGGGCCTGGGTATCTCGGTCGTCACCAACGTGATGAACGGCGATACCCTCGCAGCCATCGAGGGCAGCAGCACCCGCGTGACCGCGCTCGGGAAGAGCGCGTCCGGCACGACCGTGGTGCAGGGCGGGCTTTCCGGCACGCCGGACCTGTCGGTGATCGACGAGGACCAGGCCGGCCTGAAGAAGACGCTGGGCGTGCAAACCATCGATGTCGCCGGCGTCGCGGTCAACGCCAGCTCGCTCAACAATGTCAACATCGCCGCGCTCAGCGTCGGCGCGGGCAAGGTCGCCGGCATCGGCGGCAATGTCGCGACCACCGTCATGGGCGGCGCGACCGTCGCGCGGATCGTCGATGCGAGCATCAACCAGAGCGGCACGGCCGACACGCGCCAGCAGCTCGACGTCTCGGCCTCCGACCACAGCATGATCAACAGCCTGGTCGGTGCGGTCGGCGTCTCGAAGGACGTCGGCATCGCCGGCGGGCTCGACCTGGCCTTCCTCGGCCGCGACGTGCGCGCCTATGCGTCGAACGCCCAGCTCACCGCAGCCGACGCCACGCGGATCGCCGCGCAAAGCTCGCAATACACCTTCGGCATCAATTTCGGCGTCGGCGCGGGCAAGCTGGGAATCGCGGGCGCGGTCAGCGTCACCCAGTTCGATGCCGATACCGAAGCCTATGTCGAGGGGGGCAGCGTCAAGGCGGGCGCGCTCGGCGTGGTGTCGAACAACAAGATCGGCTCGACGATCGCCACGGGCGTGGTCGCGGTCGGCCAGGTTGCGGGCGGTGGCGGCGTCAGCGTCATCACGAGCGACAACGACACGCTGGCCGCGATCGGCATCTCGACGGTCGACGACACCACGATCAACGGCACCACGGTGCGCGCCGACACGGTGAACGTCGCGGCGGACCGCACGGCGGACGTCAACCTCTATGCCGTCGGTGCCGCGGTCGGCGAGGTCGGCGTGGCCGGCATGGCGAGCGTGTTCCTGACCACCGATCACATGCGCGCCGGCGTGTTCGGCGGGTCGATCCGCAGCGCCGCCGACGGAACCGGGACGAGCGTCACGGTCCATGCGCGGGAGGATCTGGACGCCAAGGCCAATACCGGTGCGCTGGCCGCCGGCGTGGTCGGCGTGGCGGGCGGCGTCGGCGTCGCCATCGTCAACAACACCGTCGAGGCCTCGTTCGACCGGGTGGACAGCAAGGCAACGACGCAGACGGTCGAGGCGATCAGCGACCGTTCTGTGGACGCGATCACCGCCTCGGCAGGCGGCGGCAAGGTCGGGGTCGCCGCATCGATCGGCGTGGTGAAGGTCGGTGCCAACGGGCTCGATTCCAATGCCGACGGCGTCGACAGCTCGCTCGCCATGATCGACCGCATCGGCGGCAGCGATCCCGCCAACAGCGACGTCAATGCCCTGCTGACCGCCGACGAGCGGGCGCAGCTTTCGGGGTCGATCGCCACCAATGCGACCGCACGGACAACCGGCGCGCTGCCCGCCAACGGCACGACCGCGCGTATCCTGGGCAGCAAGGTGACCGGCAACGTCACGGTAACCGCGCGCGACACGACCGAGACCGAGCAGCACGCCGGTTCGGGCGCTGCGGGCATCGGCGGCGTCGGCGCGGGTGTCGCCGTGACGACCGTGAGCAACAGGATCGCGGCCACCGTCGATGCGGCGTCCGAGGTTACCGGTGCCCTCACCGTCCAGGCCAAGGCGCAGGGCCAGGCGATCAACAACAACGCCTATGTCGGCGCAGCCGGCGCGGTCGGCGTCGGTGCGGCGGTGGCGGTCGGCTCGGTCGAGAATATGGTTACGGCCAGTGCCGGCGGCAAGCTGACGGGCAACGGCACCGATTCCGCCCTCCGTGTCGAGGCGCGGGACGAAAGCAGCGCCAAGAGCAAGCTCTACAACGTCGTCGCTGCGGGCGGTGCGATCGGCGCTACGGTCGGCACGCTGCTCAAGGGCGGCAGCGTAAGCGCGTTCACCATTGGCGATACGCGGACGAACCTGACCGGCTTTACCGGCGTCGTCGTCAACGCGACGTCGCTCGGCCGGGTCGACAGCCAGGGCGTCGGCGCCTCGGGCGGCGTCGGCTTCGCCGTCCAGGGCGCCTATGTCGAGGCCAAGGACTCGGTGCGGGTCTCCGCCACCCTCGGCAGCGGCACCTATGGCTATGCCGCCAACGGCATCGAGGTCAGCGCCGTGCGCACGCCGGAGACCTTCGCCGACGTGATCGGGGTGACGGTCGGCGGCCTCTATGCGGTCGGCGCCTCGGTCGCCAACGCCGAGATCGACGACGACTTGACGGCGCTGGTGGCGGGCGGCGCCACCTTCACCAACGCGCCCGTCGTCGAGAATGGCGTGACGGTGCAGCGCGGGGCGAACCTGAGCGTCATCGCCCGCATGACGCGGAACGGCAGCGCGGACTCCGCGCGCGCCGAATCCCAGGCGGGAACCGGCGGCGGCCTGGTCGGTGCCAATGGCGCCGCGGCGACTGCCACCAACACCTCGAACGTCCGCGCATCCACCGCCAACGGCGTCAAGCTCGGCTATGGCGACGTGTCGATCCTGGCTGATCGTCAGTCCAGTCAGGTCACCGAAGCCACCGGGATCAGCGTCGGCGGGTTGCTGGCGATCGGCGCCACCGTCGCCGAATCCGAGGCGGGCGGCGTCATCGAGGCCACGCTGGGCAACGGGATCACCGCGTCCGACGGCACCGCCGCGACGGTCCGCGCCGTCGCGGTGACCGCGGGCGGCAAGGATGCGCTCGACAGTTCCGCGATCGCCGGCAGCGGCGGCGTCATCGCCGGTGCTGCCTCGGTCTCGAAGAACACCCACAATGCGAGCATCCTCGCCCAGACGGCGGATGCGAGCACGGCGAATCCGTTCACGGCCGCCAGCTTCACGCTGCTCGCCGCCTATGAGGCGAACAGCGTGTCGAACGCAGATTCGACCCAGGCAGCCGTGCTCGGCGGCAGTGGCGCCGATGCCGATCGCACCATCAGCACTTCGGTCAAGGCGCGGGTCGGCGAGAAGAGCGCGATCGACGCCTATGACGCGACCATCGCCGCCTATCAGACCAGCATCGTCGAGAATGGCGGCGCGACGGCGGCCTCGGGCGGCCTGTTCAACGGCGCCGCCGGCCTCTCGGAAACCAGCATCACGCCGGTCGTCACGGTGGAGATCGGCAAGGCCGCCAGCGTCGACGTGCTCGGCATCTCCGGCATCACGCCGGGTCGGCTGTCGATCCAGGCGGCCAACACCATCAACGCTTCGGACGTCGCGAAGCTCGACGTGGGCAGCGGCATCCCGATCGCCGAGGCGAAGACCAAGGTCTTCGCCAACAGCTTCAACACCGTCGACATCGGTGAGGGCGCGCAGCTAACCGGCGCGGGGCAGATCGATATCGGTGCCTATTCGATCAACGCGGTTTCCACCAATGCGCGCATTTCCACTTATGGTGGCGTCGGTTCGGCCGGGGGCGATTCCGAGGCGAACATCCTCGCGACCCACACCGTCACGCTCGCGACCGGGGCGCTGGTGCGAGGCGGCGATCGCGTCAACATCGGTTCGGGCACCAGCGGCAGCGGCATCGATTCCTCGCTGAACGCGCGCGCGATCAACGACACCTACAACTGGACGGCGGTACCGGTGAACACCCGGCCCGGCGTGAAGGCCCGCGCGACCAGCCTCGCGACGCTCAGCATCGCCAGCGGCGCGACGGTAGAAAGCGTCCGCGACGTCAATCTCACCGCCTTCGAGGGTAACCGCACCGCCTTTTCGGACGGGACCGGGCACAATCCGTTTCTCGCCATCTTCTCCACCACGGTCGATCGCAGCGACCATGTAGACAGCGGCACCGGCGACCTGAACATCTCCGGCACGGTGCGCGCCGGCATCCAGGCGAAGCAGACCATCGCGATCTCGGCGAACGGGACGGTCACCCGCGGGCCGACCAGCGACGGCATTCCCGTCGAACGGTCGGTCTACAAGGTCCGCTCGGAGCTGCAGGCCAAGGTCGACGAACTGGTGGCCGTGGATCGTACGAAGCTGACCCCGGCCGAAGTCGCGTCGCTCGACGGCGAGCTTGCCGTGTTCCGCCAGCTGCTGGCCGAGGCACCGCCGGAGCCGCTTACCGCCGAGCAACGCGCGGCATTCGAAGCGCGGCGCTCGGTGCTGCAGGCCGATCGCGTGCGCGTCGCCGCCAACCAGCCGCAGCCCGGTGGCGAGGACGGCGGGACCACCGTGCGTTCGCCCTCCGAGCTTGCCGATGCGCTGGCAAGCATCGACGCCGAGCTGGCCGGCATCGCCGTCCAGCTGAGCGCCACGACGTTCCCGACGACTTATGCCCAGACGATCGGCGACATCTATGCCGCCGCGGGTGACGTGACGCTCAAGGCCAAGACCTTGAGCGGCAATGGCTCGGTGCGGGCCGAGGGCGGCGCGACCATCGCCATCACCAACAGCAGCCGCGACTATCTGGTCGTCAACAGCCTCTATATCCCGGACGGCGACAATGGCGGCGGCGGCCATGTGCGGCTCACCGGCGGCGCGGCCGCCTCGCAGGCATCGCTGTCGATCGAGGAGGTGGACAAGGACAAGCTGCCGAGCATCCGCGTCGAGAACAACGCGACCTCGGGCAACGCCGGCATCTTCCTCACCGGTGCGATCAGCAACATCGGCGGCGGCATCGAAGTGATCAACCAGACCGGCAGCATCGCGCAATTCGCGCCGATTGCCGGGCGGACCCTCTCGATCACGGCGCCGAACGGCACCTATGCCGTGAACCTGCCGAATGGCATCTTCCACGCGGGCGCCGCGCCCGAGGCTGCGTGGCGGCCGTATGCGCTCCTGCCTTCGAACGCATCGGAAGCAGCGTTCATGGTTGCGAACTACCTGTACAACCGCAACCCGGACGGGAGCGTGAAGTACACGGACTCCCAGCAATTCACCGAGAGCATGCTGAACATATCGTGCGGCGATCGCTGCCTCATGCCGGTGCTGTTCTACGACATGATCAACCGGAAGAACGTCGACGATGCCGACTTCCGGTGGGCATATTCGGGTGGAAGCTTCTTCAGCATGAAGCGGGTGCCGGTCTATTCCCTGACCAGGACTGGCACCGCGGCGAACATGCCCGCGTTGAACCCGCAGGACGGGATCACCGCGCGCACGCTGATCGTCAACGCGCGCGACATCAACATCACCGCGCCCGCCAAGATCGGCCGCAACAACAATTACTCCCTGGGCGTGAACTCCGCCCTCGATTCGGACATTGCCGCCATCCGCGCTGCCGCGCTGACGCGCGGGGTCGTCCTTACCGGTGTCGTCAGCCTCGAAACGCTCGCGAGCGCGTACGGCGCGCTCGACTTCGGGCCGGTTTTATCGGATCCGATCAACGCGCTGCTGCGCCGCACCAACATCAGCAATGTCGGCCTCCGCAATCTCGGTATACTGGCAAGCGGCGACGAGCGGATCGGCGTCGCCTATGATTTCGACAACAACCGACTGATCACCAACGACGTCGATGGCGCGGGCGGCGGCTCGATCAAGCTCACCGGCCGCATCTTCTCGACGACCACCTATGGCGCGCTGCAGGTCAACAACGGTTTCGGCGATGTTCGTGTCCGAAACGAATCGGATACGGGGTTGCTGCTCGGCAATATCGACACCGGGCGCGGTTCCGTTGGCCGTATCCAGATCACCGATCTGAACAAGAGCGGGTATGCGGGAAAGCCGCTGACGACCTGGTACATCTACGAAAATACCGGCGATCAGCTTTCCATCTACAACAATGCGTCCACCGGCGCCGCCGACTATCTCGGGCTGAACCCGATCAGCGTCATCAAGGGGCGCGAATCCGTCTACGCAACCGCGCAGGGCTATCGCTACAACTGGACGCTGACCCGATCGGCCCAGCGATATATCGTTCCGGGGCAGTATGACGATCAGTTCGCTGTCTATCGTCAGGGGGCGTCCAACTGGACGTGGAATGAATCCGATTGGCAGGTCGGCGCGCAGCGATTTGAGTATTCCGGAGAGAGCCTGCCCGTCTATTATGAAAAGGTTACCGGCAGCATTACGAACACCGGCCGGACCGCGGACGGATATTACAACCTCAGTTTCAACACCACCGACGGCAGCTTCTCCTGGGGGGAGGGTCGTCACGTCAAATATGTGACCGGCGTAACCGGGGTGCAGGTAACTGCCGAGATCAGCGTAAAAGCCGACAATCCGATCGCGATCCGCTTCACCGGCAATGCCGCGGCCAATGTGAACGTGCAGTCGCGCGGTGCCGTCACGCTGGCGGGGAACATCACCAATCCGACCGGTACCACCACGATCACGGCGCTCGGCGGACTGGGTGGGCTCACCAGTAACGGGGGCGCGATCGAGACCAACAGCCTGGCGCTCGGCGGGCGCTGGATCGGCTCGCTCGCCAATCCGCTCGGCGTGGTGATGAACGGACGGCTGGACGCGTCCGCGACCGCGGGCGACATCGCGCTCGCGATCAACGGTCTCGCGCAGGTCGGTACGGTATCCGCCACGGGCGACGTCAAGCTTGCCGCGAGCCAGGGGATCGTGGGCATCGATGCGCCCTCCAGCATCAGCGGCCGTAACCTCGACCTCGCGGCGAGCGCGGGCGCGATCACCGGGGCGAACGGCGGCGCGCTGCGAATATACGCCGCCTCCAGCGTTATCAACGGCAACACGGTCGGCGGCGAACTCACGGCGATCGCGCGTGACTCCGTCAACTTGCGGCAGGCAGCCGGCAATCTGCGGCTGAAGACCGTCGCCTCTGCGCTCGGCGACGTCTCGATCGAGGCGGCATCCGGCAGCATCAGC
>JAPJRE010000061.1 GCA_030824725.1 Sphingomonas sp. | reverse complement strand
GCCTGGGGCAGCTCGGGTGCCTCGGTGATCAGCGCGACCAGCTGGTCGGCCTCGACGCGGGGCGAGCCCTTGGCGGTGTAGAGCTGGGCACGGGCGATCGCGTGGAGCGGGCCCGGCTTCATCGAATCGAGCTTGATCTGCGCGTCCGCCCAGCGGCCGGCGCGGATGGCATCGAACACGAAGCGGTAATCGGCGCGCTGGTCTGCATCGAGCTGCGGCGGAATGCCGTCGCCCTTGTGCTTGGCAGCTGGGGTAGAGCCGTCCTCGTCGATGACCGCGGGGCTGGTGTCGTCGGTCCATGCGGCAAGGGCCGGCGTGGCGATCGGCGCCGTCATCAGCGTGGCGGCAAGCAGGATGCGCAAGGTCAAAGGCTCGGTCCCCGGCTCAGCAGCAACAGATGTTTCCAGGTTTCGCTCTTGGCGGCCGGGCGTTCGATCAGCGAGCGCGGATGGTAGGTCGCCACCACCTGGGTATTGGCTTCGTAGCGGTTAACGTCGTACGAACGAAGTTCCGGCGGCCAGGCATCCGCCCCGAGAACCGCACGGGTCGCCGCATGGCCGAGCAGGAGGAGCTTCGTCGGCCGGACGAACGACAGGAAATGGGTGGCGAGCTCGACCAGCCTGGGCGCGGCATCGGCCGGCACCTGGCCGGTGGCGGGGCGGGCGAGGCAGAGCGGCACCAGCTGCACCGAGTCGCGCGAAAGTCCGACCGCCGCGAGCATCCGGTCCAGCAGCCCCCCGGCGGGGCCGCTCCACAGCGTGTCGCTGTCCTCGGGCTCGGGCATGTCGACAAAAATCGTCCAGGCCGGGTTTTCGACGATTGCGGGGGCGATCAGCGGGCTGTGCCACCCGGCCTCGGGGGCCGTTTCGCCGATGCGCCAGGCGAGGAATTCGGGCAACGTCTGCGGAAGCGCGGGCGTCGGCGCCGCTACGGCAGGCTCGGGCTGCGGCTCGGCGCGGAGCGGCGCCGGCTTGGCGAACCAGTCGCGCACTTCGTCTTCCACGAGCACGTCGACCCCGGCGGAATCCCACCATTCGAGCGCGCTTGCGAGCGACTTGTGCCAGCTATTGTCTGGTTCTGCCCCCATACCCATTCTTTGAATCCCAGTTGACGGCGGGGTCAATCTGGCTTCATCGCCGGATAGACGGAACGTTGCGGGCGCGCGACGACAGGTGCCCGAACGGGCGTGTTAGTACGAAGGACCTAGGGGAACAAGGATGAGCGAACGGGAGTCGATGCCCTATGACGTCGTGATCGTCGGCGCGGGGCCTGCCGGTCTTTCCGCGGCGATCCGGCTCAAGCAGCTGGCGAACGAGGCCGGTGCCGAGCTCTCGGTGTGCGTGCTGGAGAAGGGCTCCGAGGTCGGCGCACACATCCTTTCGGGTGCGGTCGTCGATCCCAGGTCGCTCGACGAGCTCCTGCCTAGCTGGCGCGACGATGGCTGCCCGCTGGCGCGCACGCCGGTGACCGAGAACCATCACTGGGTGCTGAGCGAGAAGGGCAAGTCCGCCTATCCGGAATTCCTCACGCCGCCCTATCTGCATAACAAGGGCACCTATACCGGCAGCCTCGGCAATCTCTGCCGCTGGATGGCGGAAAAGGCCGGTGAGCTGGGCGTGGAGATCTTCCCCGGCTTCGCCGCCGCCGAAGTGCTGTACAACGAGGACGGCAGCGTGAAGGGCGTCGCCACCGGCGATATGGGCGTCGCCAAGGACGGCGAGCACAAGCCCGACTATCAGCCGGGCCTCGAGATCCACGCCAAATACACCTTCCTGTCCGAAGGCTGTCGCGGGCACCTCTCGAAGCAGATGATCCGCCAGTTCGATCTGGACGCCGAGAGCCAGCCGCAGGTCTATGGCATCGGCATCAAGGAGCTGTGGGACATCGATCCGGCCAAGCATGTGCCGGGGCGGGTGATCCACACCCAGGGCTGGCCGCTGACCGACGGCAGCAATGGCGGCGGGTTCATCTATCACCAGGCCGACGGGCAGGTCGCGATCGGCTTCGTCGTGTGGCTGGGCTATAAGAACCCCTGGCTGTCGCCCTTCCAGGAAATGCAGCGCTGGAAGACGCATCCGGAGATTGCGGAACTGCTGAAGGGGGCCAAGCGCGTCTCCTATGGCGCACGCGCGATCTCCGACGGCGGCTGGCAGTCGGTGCCCAAGCTGGTGGCGCCGGGCCTGGCACTGATCGGCGACAGTGCCGGCTTCCTCAACGTGCCGCGGATCAAGGGCACGCACACCGCGATGAAGAGCGGGATGATGGCGGCCGAGGCGGCCTTCGCCGCGATCCATGCCGGGCGAACCAGCGACGCGCTGACCGCCTATCCGGAAGCCTATGAAGCAAGCTGGGTCTACAGGGAGCTGCGCGGCGTCCGCAACGTGGCGCCGCTGGTCAAGAAGTTCGGCGATACCTGGGGCACGCTGCTCGCCGGTGCGGCGATGTGGAGCGAGCATCTCGGGCTCCGCTGGCCGCTGACGATGAAGCACAAGCCCGACCATGAGGGCCTGCTCCGCGCCGACCAGGCGCCCAAGATCGACTATCCCAAGCCCGACGGCGTGCTGACCTTCGATCGGCTCTCCTCGGTGTTCGTCTCGAACACCAACCACGAGGAGGACCAGCCGGTCCATCTGACGCTGAAGGACAAGGATATTCCGATCGGGTACAATCTGCCGATGTACGCCGAGCCTGCGCAGCGTTATTGTCCGGCCGGTGTGTATGAGGTCGTAGGGGAAGGCGATGATCTGCGGTTCCAGATCAACGCGCAGAATTGCGTGCACTGCAAGACCTGCGACATCAAGGATCCCACCCAGAACATCAACTGGGTGGTGCCAGAAGGGGGCGGTGGCCCCAATTATCCGAACATGTAGCCTTGGTCTCGCGCTGCTGCTGGCGGCACCCGCAGCGGCGCAGACCGCGGACCTGACCGATTATGTCCGCGCCCGTGCCGCCGACGCGGCGGGCGCGGCAGGCATCGCGGCGCAAGCCTATGGCCGGGCACTGGCGGCGACCCCCGACGATCCGGTGATCGCGCTGCGCGCCTATCGCCAGGCGCTGATGGTAGGCGATCTGGCGCTCGCCGGCCGCGCCGTCGCGGTGATGGAGAAGGCAGGCGTGGCGCCGCCCGACGCGGCGCTGTTCGACATGGCCGTCGCGCTCGGTGCGGGCGACCAGCCGCGCGCCGCCGATGCGGTAAAGCGGCTCAAGGGCACGCCCTTCGATTTCATGATGCCGATCTTCACCGCCTGGCTCGCGCAGGCGCGCGGGCTGGACGGCGTCGCAGTGCTCGATCATCTCGACATGGGGGCGCTCGCCCGCCGCTATGCCGCCCCGCAGCGCGCGCTGATGCTGATGGCGCAGGGCAAGGATAGCGCCGCCGCGCTGGACGCCATCGCGACGCTGGCCGACGGCGGCGATGCTGATATCCGCATCGACCTGGCGACGGTACGCGGCCGCGATGGCGCGCGCTTCCTGCTCGGCGCGGGCGGGGCGGAACTGGAGGCGGTGGCGCGCTCGCTCGGTTCGCCGCAGCCGGTGACGATTAGCTACGCGCTGTCGCGCATGTTCCGCGCGATGGCGAGCGACCTGGGCGGCGACCGCCTGGCGACGCTGGCGATCGTCCTCAGCCGCTGCGCGCTCATCCTGGATCCCGCCGAGGATCGCTCCCGCATCCTGCTGGCCGAAGCGATTGCATCCGGCGGCGCGGCGGATCTCGCGCTGCAGACGCTGGCGCCGATCGACAAGGACAGCCCGTTCGCCCGGCGCGCCGCCGGCGCCCGCATCGCCGTGCTGCGCAATGCCGGTCGCTCCGACGCCGCGCTTGCCGATGCTCGCACCCTGGCCGAGGATCGCCGCGCCACGCCGATCGAGGTGGAGCGCTATGCCCAGCTCCTCACCGACACCGGCCGATATGATGCGGCCGCCCGCGTCTATGGCGATGCTCTGCGCCGCGGCGGCGAAGCCAGCGCCGACCTGCATCTGGACCGTGGCCTCGTGCTGGAACAGGCCGGGCGCTGGGACCAGGCGCTTCCAGAACTGCGCAAGGCGGCGGAGCTCGCCCCCAATCGCGCCGAGACGCTGCGCACCCTGGGTGCCGCGCTGGTCGCGCATGGCGGGGACGTGGCCGAAGCGGTGCGGCTGCTGGAGCGCGCCCGGCGGATCGCGCCCGAGGATGCGGAAGTGGCCGATGCGCTCGGCTGGGCCTATGTCCGCCAGGGCGAGGTGGCGCGCGGTACGCTGCTGCTCGAAGCCGCGACCCGCAACGATCCGGCGGGGACACGCGCAAACGAGCATCTCGGCGACGCCTATTGGCAGCTCGGCCGCCAGTTCGAGGCGCGCTATGCCTGGCGGGCGGCGGCGCTGCATGCCTCGCCTGCCGATGCCGAGCGGATCGCGCGCAAGCTCAGCGAGGGGCTGACGAGCGCCTCCTGAACGCGCTAGGGGCGGGCGCGATGCCAGACCTTCACACCGTTGCCGAGCCCGCGCGCGCCAAGCTCAATCTCGCCCTGCATGTCCGCCTTCGTCGGCCGGACGGGTATCACGCGCTGGAGACGCTGTTCGCCTTTGTCGAGCATGGCGACACGGTGCAGGTCACGCCGGCGGCGGTGGACAGTTTCTCGATCACGGGTCCGTTCGCTGCGGGACTGGCCGGCGAAGGCGACAATCTGGTCACGCGCGCGGCGGCTCGTTTTCGCGACGCGTTCGGCGGTGGCAGCTATGCGATCGTGCTGGACAAGCAGCTTCCGGTCGCGTCGGGCATCGGCGGCGGCTCGGCGGATGCCGCGGCGACATTGCGGGCGCTCGCAGCACTCGCCCGGATCGATTCGCAGGACCCGCGCCTATTCGCCATTGCCGAAGGGCTCGGATCCGACGTGCCCGCCTGCCTGCTGGGGCGCACGGCGCTCGGTCTCGGGCGCGGCGAGCAGCTGACGCCGCTGGCCGGGCTGGCGGGCATGCCCACGCTGCTGGTCAATCCCGGTATCGGCGTCTCGACCGCGGCGGTGTTCAAGGCTTGGGACGGCAGCGACCGCGGGCCGATCGGCACCGGCGATCTGCTGCAAGTGGCGCTGGCGGGGCGCAACGACCTGGAGCCGCCCGCGCGCGCCCTCGCACCCGCGATCGAGACGGTGCTCTCGGCGCTGGCGGCGCAGCCCGGTGTGGCGCTCGCCCGCATGTCCGGATCGGGGGCGACCTGCTTCGCGCTGTTCGACGATGCCGACGCGCGGGATGCCGCCGCGGTAGCGCTGGCCCGGCCGGGCTGGTGGCTGGCCGCGACGCAGCTCGCCTGATCCGGTAAGCAAATCTTTACGCTTTGGAGACAGGGTCTTCGGCGACGGATCTCACGCTTTGCGGACGTTCGTCCCTGGCTCGCGGGTGCGCTTCCCTGGCGGAAGTCCACCCGCGCGCCATGGCGTGACTTCAGCGCGCCGATCGGGCAGAGCCCGTCGCATGATCGAGATACGCTGGGAAGGACCGGTCGCGACGATCGCCCTCGCGCGTGGCGATGCCCGCAATGCACTGACGCTCGCTGCCTGGCACGCGCTCGCCGAGGGCATCGCCGGGCTGCACGCGGCACGCGTGGTGCTGTTGGCCTCCGACATGCCGGGGATCTTCTCGGCTGGCGCGGATCTCGGCGAGTTTCCGCAGCTGCAGCAGGACCCGGCAGCGCGCAGCCGCTTCCGCACGGCGATGCGCGACGCAATCGATGCCCTGGTCGCCCTGCCGATGCCGGTCATCGCCGCCATCGACGGCGGCTGCTTCGGCGCTGCGGTCGCGCTGATCCTCGCTGCCGACCTGCGGATCGCGGGCGAGGGCGCCCAGTTCGCGGTGCCGCCCGCGCGGCTGGGCATCGGCTATCCCCGCGAGGACGTCTCCCGCCTCGCCGCGCGGGTCGGTCACGGTCAGGCGAGTGCGCTGCTCTTCACCGGGCGAACGATCGACGCGGCGGCGGCCGAGCGGATCGGGCTCGTCGAGCAGCGCGTGCCCTATGCGGGTGCCGCCGCCAGGTCGCTCGCCGAGGAGATCGCGGGCAATGCCCCCGCGGCAGTCCGCCAGCTCAAGCGCGCGCTGGGCAGCCCCGACGATCCCGCGCTCGACATCGCCTTCGAGGCAGCGTTCGGCGGCGCCGAACTCGCCGAAGGGCTGGCGGCCTTCGAGGCACGCCGGCGTCCGGTGTTCCCGTGAGCATCGCGACGTTCCTTCCGGGCACCGCGCAGGACGTGCTGCTGCTGTGCGATCACGCTTCCAACGCCGTGCCCGCCGATATCGACCTCGGCATTGATCCGGCATTGCTGGACCTGCACATCGGCGTCGACATCGGCGCGGCGGAGGTGACACGCGCGCTTGCCGCCCGGCTCGACGCACCGGCGATCCTTGCCACCGTCTCGCGGCTGGTGATCGACCTCCACCGCGAGCCCGACCATATCGGCCTGATCCCCCATCGCAGTGACGGCCATGCGATCCCCGGCAACGAGATTGCCGACCGTGCGACGCGCATCGCCCGCTTCCACGCGCCCTATCACCGCCGCCTCCGCGCCCAGGTCCGTCGCCAGCGGCCCTCGCTGATCCTGTCGATCCACAGCTTCACGCCCTGCCTGGAACATGGCGGCACGCCGCGGCCCTGGGAGGTGGGGATCCTCTACAATCGCGACACCCGCGCTGCCCGGCCGGCGCTGGAATGGCTCCGCGCGGAGGGCTGCGTCACCGGCGACAACGAGCCCTATTCGGGCCGGCTGGTGAATACGACGCTCAACCGCCATGCCGAGGCGCAGGGCATCCCCTCGATCGCGATCGAGATCCGCAACGATCTCATCCGCGATGCCGCGGGTGTCGCACGCTGGGCGACGCTGCTTCAAGGACTTGTCGATTTTCTGCGCAACACTCTTGCGTCAAAGGGGGTTCCCGCGACATAGGCTTGCGCGCCATGACCAACCGATTCGACAAGTCCAAGCTCCCCAGCCGCCACGTCTCCGTGGGGCCCGAGCGCGCGCCGCACCGCAGCTATTACTATGCCATGGGGATTCCCGAGGAGGATATCGCCAAGCCGTTCGTCGCCGTGGCGAGCGCCGGCAACGACAGCGCCCCGTGCAACACCACCCTCGATTTCCAGGCCGATGCCGCCCGCCAGGGCGTGATCGCCAATGGCGGCATGCCGCGCCGGTTCAACACGATCACGGTGACCGACGGTATCGCCATGGGCCATCAGGGGATGAAATCCTCGCTGGTCAGCCGCGAAGTGATCGCCGACTCGGTCGAGCTCAGCGTGCGCGGCCATTGCTACGACGCGCTGGTGGCGTTCGCGGGCTGCGACAAGTCGCTCCCGGGCATGATGATGGCGATGCTCCGCCTCAACATCCCGTCGATCTTCGTCTATGGCGGCTCGATCCTGCCGGGCCGGTTCGAGGATCGCGACGTGACCGTGGTCGACGTGTTCGAGGCGGTGGGCAAGTTCGCCGCCGGCAACTGCCCGCTCAAGGATCTGACCGCGCTCGAGAAGGTCGCCTGTCCAGGCCATGGCGCGTGCGGCGGCCAGTTCACCGCGAACACCATGGCGTGCGTCGGAGAGGCGATGGGATTGTCCTTGCCGAACAGCAACATGGTGCCCGCTCCGTACAAGAGCCGTGAAGAGATCGCGATCGCCGCGGGCCACCAGGTGATGAACCTGCTGGAGATGAACCTGCGCCCGCGCGACATTGCCACGCGCGCGGCGTTTATCAATGCCGCCCGCGTCGTGGCGGCGACCGGCGGCTCGACCAACGCCGCGCTGCACCTGCCGGCGATGGCCAATGAAGCTGGCATCGAGTTCGACCTGCACGACGTAGCTGAGGCTTTCAAATCAACGCCTTACATTGCCGACCTGAAGCCGGGTGGCAAGTATGTCGCCAAGGACATGCACGCAGCGGGCGGCGTCTACATGCTGATGAAGACGATGCTGGCGAACGGCCTGCTTGACGGCAGCTGCATGACCGTGACCGGCAAGACGCTGGGCGAGAATATCGACCAGGTCACCTGGAACCCCGACCAGAAGGTGATCTACGACGTGAAGACGCCGATCACCCCCACCGGCGGCGTCGTCGGCCTGCGCGGCACCCTGGCGCCCGAAGGCGCGATCGTGAAGGTGGCGGGCATGCACCGGCTCCAGTTCGCCGGTCCGGCGCGGGTGTTCGACTGCGAGGAGGATGCCTTCCAGGCGGTGGAGAACCGCCAGATCAACGAAGGCGAAGTCATCATCATCCGCTACGAAGGGCCCAAGGGCGGCCCGGGCATGCGCGAGATGCTGTCGACCACCGCGGCACTCTACGGCCTCGGCATGGGCGAGAAGGTCGCGCTGATCACCGACGGTCGCTTCTCGGGCGGCACGCGCGGGTTCTGCATCGGCCATGTCGGGCCCGAGGCGGCCGAAGGCGGCCCGATCGCGCTGGTCGAGGACGGCGATACGATCCGCATCGACGCGGAGGCAGGGACGATCGACCTCGACGTCGCCGAGGACGTGCTGGCCGAACGCCGCGCGCGCTGGCAGCCGCGGGTGAACGACTATCAGTCGGGCGCGCTGTATCGCTATTCGCAGAATGTCGGCCCGGCCTATCAGGGCGCGGTGACGCACCCCGGCGCCAAGGCCGAGCGCCATGTCTACGCGGACATCTAGTTCGCGCTGATCTTGCTTGTTGCGGGCTGCGGTGCCGATCCGGCGTCGCAGCCCGCTGCGCATGCAGGCGAGACGGTCTCGTGCGGGCCCGCCGGCGAGACACTGTTGCCGATGTGTACGTTGGAGTGCGGCGAAGATGGGTTGCTGGTCCTCCACCATGCGGACGGAGGCTTTCGGCGGCTACGGGTCGAGGGCAGCACGATTACGGCGGCGGATGGCGCCGAGCTCGCCGCGACCCGCCATGTCGGCGGCGCTACCGAAGTGACGATTGGCGGGATGCGCTATCGTCTTGCGGACAAGGGCGCTACAGCGGGACAATGATCCCGCCCGGCGCCCCCATCCTTACTGCCGATGCGATGCGAGCCGCCGAAGAGGCGGCCTTCGCGCGCGGCATTTCGCAAGACGCACTGATGGAGCGCGCCGGCGCCGCCGTTGCGCGCGAGGCGGTGCGCTTCGCCAAGGGACGGCCGGTGCTGGTGCTCGCAGGCCCCGGCAACAATGGCGGCGATGCCTATGTCGTTGCGCGCCATTTGCGCGAGGCAGGGCTCGACGTGCTGGTGGCGGCGTCCGGGGCGCCCAAGCCGGGCGCTGCCGAGCGGATGCATGCGCGCTGGAACGGACCGACGACCTCGCTCTACGGCGCTCCCGTCCGACCGGTGGTGATCGACGGGCTGTTCGGGATCGGCGTCACACGGCCCTTGGAGCGCAGCATCGCCGCGGTGCTCGCCGAACTGGTGCGCGGGGCGGACTTCACCCTGGCGATCGACCTGCCCTCGGGCATGGATACCGATAGCGGCGACGAGCTGGGCGCTCCGCGCGGCGTGAACGCCACGGTCGCGCTCGGCGCGCTGAAGCCCGCGCATGTGCTCGGCGACGGTCTGTCGCGCTGCGGCCATGTGCTACTCGCCGATATCGGCATTCCCGTCGATTCCGCCTCGCAGACCGTCGCCCGGCCGCGGCTGGCGACGCCGGGCCCGCAGAACCACAAATATAGCCGCGGGTTGGTCGCGGTGATGGAGGGTGCAATGCCCGGCGCGGGTCGCCTGGCGGCGCGCGCCGCGATGGCGAGCGGCGCCGGCTATGTGATGCTCGCCGGGCCGGAGCCTGGCGGTGCGGCGCCCGACGCGCTGGTCCGCCGGACGATCGACGATGCCGACGATCTCGCCGACTTTCTCGCCGGCGACCGGATCGATGCCGTCGTGCTGGGGCCCGGGCTCGGCCGTGATCGCCGTGCCGAAGCGTTCCTCCGCGCTGGGCTGGCGGCGGACAAGCCGTTGGTGCTGGACGGCGACGCGCTGAGCCTGCTCGGCACCGGCGCCGCAGCGGCGCTCGCCGCGCGCGAGGCGCCGGTATGGATCACCCCGCATGGCGGCGAGTTCGACCGGATGTTCGACGGCGCGGGCAGCAAGATCGATCGCACCCTGCAGGCGGCTGCGGCAAGCGGCGCCACCGTCGTCCACAAGGGTGGCGACACCGTGATCGCCGGGCCCGACGGCAGCGTTCGCGTGCTGGCCGGTGCTTCGCCCTGGCTGTCGACGGCGGGCACCGGGGACGTGTTGGCGGGCGTGCTGGGCGCGCAGATCGGGCGGGGCGGTAGCGGAGTGGACCCAGCGGCTGCGGCGGTGTGGCTCCATGGCCGCGCGGCGCAGCTTGCGGGGCCGGCCTTTTTCGCCGATCAGCTCGCCGCTCAACTGGCGGAAGCGTGTTCGGAATGTCTGTGAGCGAAGTCGAAGTGGTGCGCGTCGCCGCGCGGGGCGATGGGGTGACCAGCGATGGTCGGCATTTTCCCCTCACCGCGCCGGGCGACTGGGTGGGCGAAGATGGCGCGGTTCGCTTCGGCCCGCACCACCAGACGCCGCCCTGCCGGCATTTCCCGAGTTGCGGCGGCTGCCAGCTCCAGCATCTCGACGATGCCGCCTGGAGCCGCTTTCTTGCCGAGCGCGTGCGTACGGCGCTCGCGGCGCAGGGGCTGGAGACCGAAATCCGCGCGCCCTTGCTCTCGCCGCCGCGTACGCGGCGCCGGGCGACGCTCCATGCCGAGCGGCGCGGCAAGCAGGTGCGGATCGGCTTTACCGAGGCGGGTAGCCACAAGCTGATCGATCTCGCCGAATGTCATGTGCTGGCGCCGGAGCTGTTCGCGCTGTTGGCACCGCTGCGCCGCCTGTTCATGACGTTGCTGCCCGATGCGCGGCGGGTCAACGTGCATCTGGCGCGGAGCGACCAGGGGCGTGACGTGCTGGTCGAGGGCATCGACCCGCAAGGGCTGGCGGCTGCCGAGGCGATCACCGCCTTCGCCGAGGCGGAGAAGCTGGCGCGGTTCGCGATCGACGAGGGCTTTGGGTCGACGGCGCGGTGGGAGCCGCTCCCGGTGACGATCACGCTAGGTGGCGTCGCGGTGCCGTTGCCGAGCGGCAGCTTCCTCCAGGCGACGCCCGAGGGCGAGGCGGCGCTGGTGGCGGCGGTGCGCGAGATCGTCGATGGGGCGGGGACGGTCGCGGACCTGTTCGCCGGGCTCGGCACCTTCACCTTCGCGCTGGAGCGCGCACGGGTCTATGCGGGCGAAGCGGCGCGGGAGGCGATCCTCTCGCTCAAGGCGGCGGCCAGTGCCGCGGGGCGTCAGGTGTTCGGCGACCACCGCGACCTGTTCCGACGGCCGCTGGCGACGGCAGAACTGGACCGGTTCGACGCCGTGGTGCTCGATCCGCCACGGGCCGGCGCACGCGAGCAGGTGGGTGAGATTGCCGGCTCCAAGGTACCGGTTGTCGCATATGTTTCTTGTAATCCCAGCACCTTCGCGCGGGATGCGGAAATTCTATGTAAAGGTGGGCGCCGGCTGGCGTGGGTGCAGCCGGTGGGGCAGTTCCGCTGGTCGACCCATGTCGAGCTGGCGGCGAAGTTCGTCCGCTGATCGATTGCACGCGAAGGCGCCAAGAGATTTGATTCACGCGGAGGCGCGGAGATCAGAAGGTCTTAGCCGCGTAGCGGCTCTTGTACCGATCGTAGCGCCGTAGGGCGCTCGAAAGCAGCTGGCGCCGCATCTTGACCCGTTCCTCCGCGTCTCCGCGCCTCCGTGTGAACTAACTTTTTTCGTGCCTTCGCGCCTATGCGTGACAACAAATCTCAATATTCGGCGCGCAGAAAAAATAGCCCGTCCGGTGGAGCATTCAGGCCCAGCCTCGTCCGATCCCGTGCTTCCAAAACCTCGCGCAGATCCTCAGGCGCCCATTTTCCCTGCCCGACGAGCGACAGGCAGCCGACCATTGAGCGAACCTGATGGTGCAGGAACGAACGCGCCGACGCGAACACGCTGATCCGGTCGCCGGTCTCCACGACATCCAGCCGGTCGAGCGTGCGCACCGGGCTCTCCGCCTGGCAGTGCGCAGAGCGGAAGGTGGTGAAATCATGCCGGCCGACCAGATGCGCCGCCGCTGCCTGCATCGCCGGCAAGTCGAGCGGGCCGGACAGGCGCCAGGCGAGACCTTTCTCCCAGGTCAGCGGCGCACGGCGTGTTACGATCCGATATTCATAATGGCGACTAAGGCACGAAAATCGCGCGTGCCAATCCTCCGAAACCTCTTCGCAGGCGAGGATCGCGACGGGGTTGGGCCGCATCCTGGCATTCAGCGCCTCCATCAGCCGGAACGGCGTGATCGGCTTGGCGATGTCGACATGTGCGCGCATGCCGAGGCCGTGCACGCCCGCATCGGTACGGCCGGCGGCATGGACCACCACCTCCTCGCCGGTCACGGCGTACGCCGCGTCCTCGATCGCCTGCTGGACGCTGGGGCCATGGTCCTGCCGTTGCCAGCCCATGAAGGGACGGCCGTCGAACTCCACCGTCAGGGCAAAGCGCGTCAAAGCTGCGTCCCCGCCGCGATGGGGAAGCCGCGCAGCAGCTCGCCGACGGTCATCACGCCCCGGCCGGCACGCTGGATCGAAGTCGGGCGGATCGCGCCTTCCCCGCAATGGATCAGCAGGTCCTCGCCAACGCTGCCTGCCGGGCCGCTCGAGTCGACCAGATCGGCGGCGTGGATGCGGAAGCGCTCGCTGTCGAGCTCGAAGAAAGCCCCAGGGGCCGGATTGAACGCCCGCACGGCCCGCTCGACTTCCACGGCGCTGCGAGTGAAGTCCAGCCGGGCCTCGGCCTTGTCGATTTTGGACGCGTAGGTGATGCCCTCTTCGGGCTGCGATACGGCAGGATAGGCGTCGAAATCGGCGAGCACCTCTACCATCAGCCGCGCGCCCATTGCGCTCAACTCGGCGCGTAGCTCGCCCGCCGTCTTGCGGCCGATCGGCGTGCGCCCCTCCAGCCGTACCGGGCCGGTATCGAGCCCGGCCTCCATCTGCATGATGCCGACGCCGGTCTCGGCATCCCCCGCGAGGATCGCCCGCTCGATCGGCGCCGCGCCGCGCCAGCGCGGGAGCAGCGAGCCATGAACGTTGAGGCAGCCCAGCCGCGGTGCCGCCAGCACCGCCTTGGGCAGGATCAGGCCATAGGCGGCAACCACCGCCACATCCGCATCGAGCGCCGCCAGCGATTCCTGCTCCTCCGCCCCCTTGAGGCTCAGCGGCGTCCGCACTTCGATCCCCAGCACCTCGGCGCGGGCATGGACCGGGGAGGGGGTCAACACCTTGCCGCGCCGGCCACCGGGGCGGGGCGGCTGGCTATACACGGCGGCGATCTCGTGCCCCGCCTCGACCAGGGCGTCGAGCACCGGCACGGCGAAGTCGGGGGTTCCCATGAAGAGGATGCGCATCTGTCCCCTCAACCGCTTGGCAGGCGCGCATGCAACCCCCTATGTGATGCGCCATGGCCTCTCCCGAAATCGAAGCGCTGACCCAGGCCCTGTCGCGGCTGCCCGGTTTCGGGCCGCGATCGGCACGGCGGGCGGTGCTGCACCTGCTCAAGAAGCGCGAAACCACGCTCGATCCGCTGCTCGCGGCGCTCAGCGCGGTCAGCCAGAAGCTCACCACCTGCCATGTCTGCGGTAATGTTGATACTCATGACCCCTGCGCGATCTGCGCCGACCCGCGCCGCGACGACCGCTCGCTGTGCGTGGTCGAGGAAGTCGCCGACCTCTGGGCGCTCGACCGCGCGCGACTGTTCCCCGGCCGCTTCCATGTGCTGGGCGGCAAGCTCTCTGCGCTCGACGGGGTGCGGCCCGAGGACCTGCGCATCGACGCGCTGGTCCGCCGGGTCGGCGCGGGCGGCATCGACGAGGTCGTCCTCGCGATGAACGCCACGCTCGAGGGCCAGACCACCGCGCATTATGTCTCCGAACGTCTGGAAGCCTTCCCCGTCCGCGTGACGCAACTCGCCCATGGCCTGCCGGTGGGCGGCGAGCTCGACTATCTCGACGAGGGGACGCTCGCCCAGGCACTCCGCGCGCGGCGGCCGGTTGCTTGACGCTGCGGGGGCGCTTCCCTAAATTTGGGCGATGGCCATCCTTCCCATCGTCGAAGTACCCGATCCGCGTCTGCGTCTCGTCTCCACCCCTGTCGAGGCGGTCGACGACGACATCCGCACGCTGATCGGCGACATGTTCGACACGATGTACGATGCGCCGGGCATCGGCCTCGCCGCGATCCAGGTCGGCGTGGCCAAGCGGCTGATCGTGATGGACCTGCAGGAGGAAGAGGACGCGGAGGGCAAGCCGATCCGGCACCCGCGCGTCTTCATCAACCCCGAGATCCATGAGCCCGCCGAGGAGCTTTCGGTCTATACCGAGGGCTGCCTGTCGGTCCCCGACCAGTTCGCCGATGTCGAGCGCCCCGCGCGCTGCCGGGTGACCTGGCTCGACGAGAAGGGCGTGGCCCATGACGAACTGTTCGAGGGCCTGCTCGCCACCTGCATCCAGCACGAGATGGATCACCTGGAGGGCATCGTGTTCCTCGACCATCTCTCGCGGCTGAAGCGCGACATGCTGATGAAAAAGCTCAACAAGGCACGCAAGGCGGCCTGAGGGCTGCCATTCCCCCCGCAACTGCCGTCATGCCGACGAAAGCCGGGATCCATTCGCCGCTACGCCGGGGCTCGAGCCGCGACGGTGACCCCAATGGATTCCGGCTTTCGCC
>JAPJRE010000060.1 GCA_030824725.1 Sphingomonas sp. | reverse complement strand
GTCTCTGCCTATCTGGTACTGGCGCTGCCCAACATCCTGCTGACCTCGGCGCTTTTCTTCGCGCTGGCGACGGTCACCCGCTCGATGATGGCAACCTATGTCGGCGTGATCGCCTTCCTGATCCTGTTCTTCGTCGCCAGCGTGGTGCTGGATCGCAACCCTGCCTATGAGCTGGCCGGCGCCTATAGCGAACCCTTCGGGATCGGCGCGACCAGCTACCTCACCAAATACTGGACCGCGGCCGACCGCAACACGCTGACCATCCCGCTCACCGGCATGGTGCTGTGGAACCGGCTGATCGTGATCGGCGTCGCGCTGCTGGCGCTCGTCTTCGCCTATGCGCGGTTCGGCTTCTCGGTGCGCCCGTCGAAGCAGGCGCGCAAGGCCAGCAAGGCCGCCGCCGTGCCGGAAGCGGCCGAGACGCCCCGCCCCGCGGGTCCGCTGCCGGCGCCGCGCTACGACCGCGCCACCGCCTGGACGCAGATGATGGTGCGCACCCGGCTGGAAATGGCGCAGGTGTTCAAGAGCCCGGCCTATGTCGTGCTGCTCGCGCTCGGCCTGTTCAACGCGATGGCCAGCCTGGTCGATCTGGGCGAGGTGGTCGGCACGCCGGTGCTGCCGGTGACGCGCGTGGTGATCGACCTGTTGCGGGGTACCTTCGGGGTGATCCCGATCATCATCGCCACCTATTATGCCGGCGAGCTGGTCTGGCGCGAGCGTGACCGCAAGACCCATGAGATCATCGACGCCAGCGCGATCCCCGACTGGGCCTTCGTGCTGCCCAAGGCGGTGGCCGTCGCGCTGGTGCTGTTCTCCACCCTGGTGATCAGCGTGCTTGGCGGCATGGTGATGCAGCTGGTGCACGGCTACAGCCATTTCGAGCTGGACAAATATCTGCTCTGGTACGTCCTGCCCGAAACGGTCGACTATACGCTGCTGGCGGTGCTGGCGGTGTTCCTCCAGGCGCTCAGCCCGCACAAGTTCGTCGGCTGGGGGCTGATGTTGGTCTATGTGATCGGCAGGGCGACGCTCAGCGGTCTCGGCTTCGGCGACGTGCTGTACAATTATGGCCAGGGGCCGGGTGTGCCGCTGTCCGACATGAACGGCCAGGGCAATTTCTGGATCGGCGCCTGGTGGCTGCGGCTCTACTGGTCGGCCTTCGCGGTGCTGCTGCTGGTGCTGACCCATGGCCTGTGGCGGCGCGGTACCGAGACGCGGCTGCTGCCGCGCCTCCGCCGCCTGCCACGCAAGCTCGCCGGCGGCGCGGGCGCGATCGGCGGCGCGGCGCTGGCGGTGTTCGTCGCGACGGGGGTGTGGGTCTACACCAACACCCATGTCTGGAACGCCTATCGCACCCCGGTCAGCGACGAGCGCGAGCGCGCCGACTATGAAAAGACGCTGCTGCCGTTCGAGCGCGTGCCGCAGCCGGCGGTAGCCGCGGTGCGCGTCGCGGTCGACATTCACCCGCAACAGCCGGGGCTGACCGCCGCCGGGGAGATGGCGCTGGTCAACCGTACCGGCAAGCCGCTCGACGCCATTCATGTGCATCTGGCGGACCGCAAGACCCGGCTGGTCTCGGTGGCAATCCCCGGCGCGACCCTCGCCCAGGATTTCCCGCGCTTCCAGTATCGCATCTACCGGCTCGCCACCCCGCTGGCACCGGGGGCGAGCACCACGCTCACCTTCCGCAGCGAGCGGCGCCAGCGCGGCTTCGCCAACAGCGGCAACGACACGCGCGTCGTCGCCAACGGCACCTTCGTCAACAACTTCGAATTCGTGCCGGTGCTGAGCATCGACCGTTCCAGCCTGCTGCAGGATCGCGCCAAGCGCCGCAAATATGGCCTGCCCGCCGAACTGCGCCCGCCGAAGCTGGAGGACCTTGCCGGCACCCGGTTCAGCGCCTTCCACAGCGACTGGATCAAGACCGACATCACCGTCTCGACCGATGCCGATCAGACTCCGATCGCGCCGGGCGACAAGGTGGCCGATCGCACCCAGGGCGGGCGGCGGACCGCGCGGTTCGTCACCGCGGTGCCGATCCTCAACTTCTTCTCGGTGCAGTCGGCGCGGTACAAGGAGAAGCACCTCCTCCACAACGGCGTCGATCTCGCGGTCTATTATGACCCGCAGCACGGCGCGAACGTCGACCGGATGCTGGCCGCCTTCCGCCACGGGCTCGATATCTATCAGCCGGCGTTCGGGCCCTATCAGTTCCGCCAGGCGCGGATCATCGAGTTCCCGGACTATGCCCAGTTCGCGCAGGCCTTCGCGGGGACCATGCCCTATTCGGAGGGCATCGGCTTTATCGCCGACCTCTCCGATCCAGAGAAGATCGATTACGTCACCTATGTCGCCGCGCACGAGCTGGGGCACCAATGGTGGGCGCACCAGGTCGTCACCTCGGACAATCAGGGCGCGACGATGGGGATCGAGACGCTGGCGCAATATTCGGCGCTGATGGTGATGGAGCACCTCTATGGCCGCGACCAGATCCGCCGGTTCCTCAAATATGAGCTCGACCGGTATCTCCGTAGCCGTGGCGGCGAGGTGATCGAGGAACTTCCGCTCGCCCGGGTCGAGAACCAGCCCTATATCCATTATCGCAAGGGCAGCCTTGCCATGTACCGGCTGAAGGACGAGCTCGGCGAGGCGCGGGTCAATGCGGCGCTCAAGCGCTACGATGCCCGGTTCCGCTTCCAGGGCCCGCCCTTCCCGCGCAGCCTGGACCTGATCGCCGCGTTCCGCGCGGGCGCCAGCCCCGCCGAGAATGCGCTGATCACCGATCTGTTCGAGCGCATCACGCTGTACGACATCAAGACGAAGTCGGCCGTCGTATCCAGGCTGCCCGACGGCCACTGGCGCACGACGCTGACGATCGAGGCGCACAAGCTCTACGCCGACGGCAAGGGCAAGGAGACCGAGGCGCCGATGGCCGAGCAGGCCGAGTTCGGCGCGTTCGCCGCGATGCCGGGGCGCGGTGCGTTCGCCGCCAAGGACGTGCTGGCACTGAAGCGCCTGCCGATCCGCTCCGGCACGCAGGTGATCACGCTCGATACCGAGGCGAGGCCCGGCTTCGCCGGCGCCGATCCGTACAACATTCGGATCGACCGCAACTCGGACGACAATGTGATCGCCACGACGAGCTGACCCAATCTCCGGGACGTCGCGCCTTCAGCGCCGACGTCCCGGACGATGCCGCCCTCGAACCACGACTGCCTGCACGCGCGCGACAAGGATCGCGTCGCGACCGGAAGGCCGCGCGTGCAGGGCACACCCCCTTCCTTCATCCCCGGAAAGAACCGCCATGCTTTCGCCAAAACGCCTGATCCTCGTCCTGTCCTCCTCGATGCTGCTTGCCGCCGCGCCGCCGGCGCCCGGCGATCCCGAGGCAGGCTGGATCCCGCTGACCATCACCAAGGAGGGGCTGCCGAGCGTGCCGGTCGAGGTGGCGGGGAAGCAGGGTCGGATGGTGCTCGATACCGGCGCCAGCTCGTCCGTGCTCTTCGACGATGCGATGGCCCGGCTTGACGTTCGTCCGGTCGGCGCCGTGCCGGTGCAAGGCGCCGCCGCCAGCGGCTCGGCGCTGGTCTATCGGCTGCGTGCGCTGACCGTGGCGGGCCGGTCGCGGCCGCTGGCCCCGGTCGGTCTCCAGCGGCCCGGGCCGCTGGCCGGGATCGACGGCATCCTCGGCGCCGACTGGCTCGCCGGCGCGGTGCTGGACATGGACGCGCCCAAGGGCCGTGTCGCCATCCGGGAGCGCATGGCCGGGGGCGAACCGACGGACGTGGTCGTCCCCTTCCGCCAGCAGGGGCGCATCCTGCTGTTCGCGGGCCAGCTCAACGGGCATGCGGTGACGCTGGTGCTCGATTCCGGCGCCGCGACCAGCGTCGCGAATGCCAAGGCGGCGGCGCTGGGCATCGGCGCGCCTGTCGCGGACGCGCAACGTACGTCGGTGGGAGGTGCGGCGGGCAGCCAGCGCGCCACCGGCAGCATGCGCGAGCTCGGCGCGCTCGCCGCGGGCGGGCACGGCTTCGGCAAGACGACGTTCTTTGTCGCGGACCTACCCGTTTTCGGCAGCCTGGGCCTGGCGCAGACGCCGGCGATCATCGTCGGCTTCGATCAGCTCAAGGCGGGGCGCTTCATCGTCGATTATCGGGGCCATACCATCACCTTCCGGCGCGGCTGACGAACGGATCCGACGATGTGAAAACCGGAGCCATCGCAGACGCGCTCCGCCGAAGCCTGGCCGTCCGCAAGGGAATTCCCCCGGGGACAAGGGTCCCCGGGGGAAGGCGCTCGTTACATCACAGGCGGAGCGAAACGCCCGCGACCAGCTGGCGGCCCAGCAGGTCGTAGCCCATGATCGTGTTGCCGCGCAGCAGGCCGATGCGGCTGCGGCTGTCCGGCACGATCGGCGGGTCGCGATCGAACAGGTTGTTCGCCGCGAGACGGAACGTCATCCGCTTGTTGATGTCGAAGGTCAGCGCGAGGTCGAACCAGTCATAGGCCTTGATGCCCGGATAGGCATCGCGCTTGTCGGCTTCCGGCAGCGCCGGAATACCGGTGCTGGCAGGCGCGTAGACCGTCATCGGCATGGCGCTGCGATGCCGCCAGTTGAGCGACACACTGGCGACGCGGCCCGGCGCCATCCAGGTGGTGCGGAACTGGTGCGCCCAGGTCGGCATGCTCTCGCCGCAGCCGCTGCCGAAATAGCCGGTGCAGTCGCGCGGGCGAATGTCCGGCGCGCCCTGGCTGCCGACCAGCGTCATCAGCGTGCCGTTGAAGCTCATGTCGAGCGAACCGACGCTGCCCAGGCCGACATTGTACTGGCCCTGGAAGTCCCAGCCATGCGACTTGGACTTGTAGCCGTTGGTCGACCCGCGCGAGACCCAGCCGGTCGACGGGCTGGTCGTCGGCGAGCTCGACAGCGTGCCGTCGGCGTTGCGCTTGATGCCGCGGCAATAATAGTCGTTGCCGGTGGTAAGGCAGCCATTGAGCCAGTCGAGCGGGTTGAAGAACTCGAGCTGGTCCTCCAGGTCGATCAGCCAGCGATCGACCGACACCGTAAGGCCCTTGACGAAGCGCGGGGTGAGCACGACGCCGAAGCTCTTGGTGTAGGCCGTTTCCGGCCGCAGCGCGAAGCCGCCCTCGCGAACGGTGCAGGCATCGTTCGGGCAGATCAGCGTGGCGCTGTTGTAGAGGTTGGTCGCCAGGCCGGTGCGGGCGCACTGCTCCGGGGTCCAGGACGGCGCGACACGCGGGCCGTTGGGGTTCGATGCGTTGATCTGCGGGGCGCAGGGGTCCGCATAGAAGCCCTGGTTCCAGAAGACGTTCGACGCATTGGCCGCTGCGCCGACACCCGGTGCCGCCTGCGACTTGTTGTACGAGGCGCGGAAGGTGATGTCCTCGACGGGCGACCAGATGCCCTCGACCTTCCAGGTACCGAACTTGTCCTCCAGGCGGTTATACTTGGACAGGCGGTAACCGGCGTTCAGCTGGAGCAGGTTGGTCCAGGACTGGCGCTCGACCAGCGGTGCCGAAAGCTCGACATTGCCTTCCAGGATGTTCTGGGTGGCGCGGGTGTTCGCACCGCTGCCGTTGTTCTGGCGGAAGACGTCGTTGTAATCGGTGCGGTCCATCTCGTCGCGATATTCGGCGCCGATCGCGATCGCGAGGCCCTGCTCGGCGAGGGGCGAGGTGACGCCGTACTTGCCCAGATCGCCGCTCACCGTGCCGACGAACTGCAGCAGGCGCGGGATGCGCTTGGCGATGCCGCCCGATGCGCCGCCATAGATATACTGGTTCAGCGCCGCATCGCTGTTGAACGGTGCGAACGCGTTGAACGGCACACAGCTCGGATCGGAGCCGTTGACGACCGAACGGCAGGTCGGACGGCCGTTCACGTTGACGACGTCGAGGGCGCGGTTGACCTTGGCGAAATCGGCGAACGGCACGTCGATCGTTTCGAGCTGGGCGCGCGACAGCATGCCCGCCACGTCATACGACCAGGCATTGTCCAGCACCCGGCCGCGCAGGCCCGCGGTGATGCGATAGCCGGCATTGGTGAACTGCTGGCGGACGAGGGGCTGCGAATCGAAGCGATAGCGCAGGTCGAAGGTGCCATATTGGTTGGCCAAGCCCGCATTCGGTCCGCACAGGGTCTGCGCTTGCGACGCGGAGAGGAACGGGTTGTCGCAGTTCACGCGGTACGGCGTGGTACCATAGGCACCGAAATTGTACGTCCGGTTGAGCAGCGTGTTGTACGACTTGTCCTGATACCACAGCACGTTGCTGTAGAGCTCGACATGATCGTCCAGCTGCGCGGTCAGGAAACCGCCAGCGTTGACGCGGTGGAACGGGCGCTGGAAGGCGTGATCGTCATACGGATTGGCCGAGCTGCCCGCCGGGCCGCTGTTGATCGGGATGAAGGTGCCGTTGCCGTTCGGATTGTTGACCAGCACCTGGCCGGCGCTGGCGCCCGACTGCGGGATGATCGTGCCCGCCGGGGTGAACGAGGCGCGCGAGCAGGCGAGCGGCGAGGTGCGGCTGCTGGTCACCACTTCGCAGATGGCATTCGAGCGGTCGCGCAGGCGGACCAGGCTCGACTCGCGATAATTGGCAAAGCCCGAGATGTTGACGCGGCCGTCGAACAGATTGGTACCGGCGGCGATGCTGACATCGGCGCGGCCGCCGTCGTTCTTCATGCCCAGCGGCGCATTGAAGCCGGCGCGCGCGGCGGCGTCGGTCACGGCGCTGGCGCGGTTGTTGTGGTTGAAGAAGCTGTAATTGCCGTCGATGCGGATGCCGGTGAAGTTCTTCTTGAGGACGAAGTTCACCACGCCCGCCACCGCGTCCGACCCGTAGACCGACGAGGCGCCGCCGGTCAGCACGTCGATGCGATCGACCAGCGCGTTCGGGATGATGCCGACGTCGATCGAGTTGGGCAGGCCGAAGCGCAGGCCGTCGATCAGCATCAGCGTGCGCTCATAGCCCAAGCTGCGCAGCTTGATGCGCTGGCGGCCTTCGGAGTCGCTGAAATTCTGCTCGGAATTGACCTGGACCTGCGGCAGGCGGTTGGTCACTTCCTCGATCGTGGTCGCGCCCTGCGCGGCGATCTCGGCGGCGGTGGTGGTCACGATCGGCGCGGCCGAACGGTTGTTCAGACGAACGATGCGCGTGCCGGTGACGACGATCGGGCCGCTTGCATCGTCCTGCGACGCCTCTTCGGCCAGCTTGGCCGAGGCGACCGGATCGCCAATGGAGACGGGTGGATTGTCATTGGTCTGCGCGGCGGCAGGCACCGCCATCAACGCGGCCACGCAACAACTGCTGGCCCAAACTCCCCGTAGAATCATCAACGAATCCCCTCTTGATGGCCAGGCCGGGACATCCGGCCGGTCGGGGACCACCACGCATCGGGGGATGCACGGCTGCGCGCTGGACGCGTCTCGGTTCCGACCCGCCTTTCCGGCTTGGTGTCAAGAAGGTGTCATTTTGGGTTCATGCAAGCAACATCCGGGTAACCCAAAAAGGAAATTTGATTGCGATATTTTGCGAGGCGTTGCCGAAAGGTTACATAATGGTTTCTAGGCAAACGATTGCGGGGAGCCCCGAGCTCCCCGCATCGTCGGTTCAGGCGGACAGTCGCCCATAAGAGGGAGGACGGTCGGCCTTGGCGGTGCCGAACGCAGATGGCTTGGCGCCCATGGTGAAGACCAGTTCGCCGCCCTGTGCCAGATCGGCATGGCCGATCCAGTTGCGGGTCCAAGGCTTGCCGTTCCAGGTCACCGATTGGACATAGGGCCGGTCCGGCGCGTTGCCGATCGCGCGGATCCGAAGGGTCCGGCCCCCGCCCAGCTGCATCTCGGCGCGATCGAACAGCGGCGAGCCGAACACATAGACGCCGCTCACCGGATCCACCGGATAGAAGCCGAGCGCGCTGAGAATGAACCAGGCGCTGGTCTGGCCGCAATCGTCATTGCCGATCACGCCGTCCGGATCGGCCTTGTACATCTCATTGCACAGGCGGCGCACCATCGCCTGCGTCTTCCACGGCGCGCCGGCATAGGCATAGAGATAGGCGACGTGCTGGTTGGGCTCGTTGCCATGGGCATATTGGCCGACCAGGCCCGAGATGTCCGGCGGCGCGTTCTTGGGCAGCGTCGAGGGCGCGGTGAACAGCGCGTCGAGCCTGGCCTCGAACTTCTGGTCGCCGCCGAACAGGTCGATCAGGCCGTAGACGTCGTGCTGGTTGAGGAAGGTGGCCTGCCAGCCATTGGCCTCGGTATAGTCGCGCTGCTTGTCGGGGTTGTGGCCGAGCTGGATCGGATCATAGTCCTTCCACCAGCTGCCGTCGGAAAAGCGGGGCCGTGCAAAGCCGATCTCGGTGCTGATCACGTTGCGATAGTTCTGCGCGCGCTTGCGCAGCGCGACCGCATCGTCGTGCGCGCCGGCCGCTTCGGCGAGCACCGCCATCGCCCAATCGTCATAGGCATATTCCTGGGTGCGGCTGACCGATTCCCAGATCTTGTCGGCCGGCACATAGCCGAGGTCGTAGTAGAAGCCGCGGCCCAGCGTGCTGTCGATGTCCGGGAAGGTCCGGTCGAAGGCACGCGCGCGGATCTTGGGCCAGGCGGCGGCATAATCGGCCTGGATGCCCTTGTTGCGCGCCTCGGCGAGCACCGACACGGCGTGCCAGCCGATCATGCACGCGGTCTCGACGCCCTGGAGCGGCCAGACCGGCGGGCCATAGGGGCTCTGCTGGGTCTGGCGGACAAGGTCCTGGGTAAAGCGCGCCGCCATGTCCGGGCGGATCAGCGTGAGCAGCGGGTGCAGCGCGCGGTACGTGTCCCACAGCGAATAGGTGCTGTAGGCGGGCGCGTCGGCCGGCGCCTGGTGGACCTGCCGGTCGAGGCCGACATAGCGGCCGTCGCGATCGGTGAAGAGTGTCGGCGACAGCGAGGCATGGTAGAGCGCGCTCGCCATGATGGTGCGATGCGCGGGCGTGCCGCCCTCGACGCGGATGCAGTCGAGTTCGCGCGACCAGGTCCGCGCCGCCGCCGCGCGGGTCGCGTCGAACGCCCAGCCCGGCGCTTCGGCCGCGAGCGCCGCCTTGGCGCCCGCGACGTCAACCGCCGAGATGCCGGTCTTGATCTCGATCGGCACGGCGCCCGCATCGTCGAAGAAGAAGGCGACCTTCAGCCGCTTGCCGGTGACGCCGGTCGCGCCGGCCGGCGCGGGCACGTCGTCATCGCCGAAGAACTGCACGCGGCTCGGCTTGCGCGACAGCTGCAGGGCGAAGTGGATGTGCCGCCCCTTGGCCCAGCGATTGACCTTGCGGCTGCCGGTGAGCAGCCCATCCGGCGCGAGCGCCAGCGCGGCGTCCTCGACCAGCGTGCCCTTGTCCCAACTGTCGATGATCGCATGGGCGAAATCGATCAGGATATGCCCCTCGCCCTTAGGGAAGGTGTAGCGATGCTGGCCGGTACGCTCGGTGACGGTCAGCTCGGCGAGCACGCCCGATTCCAGTCGGACGCGGTAATAGCCGGGCTCGGCATGCTCGTCCGAGTAGCGCTGGCGATAGCTGCCCTCGGGCTTTTCCAGCGTGCCCGGCGTGAGCTTGAGCGGCCCGCGGCTGGGCACCACCAGCACGTCGAGCATATCGCCGATGCCGGTGCCAGACAGATGCGTATGGGAGAAGCCCATGATCGTCGCATCGTCCTTGTGATAGCCCGAACAGGCATCCCAGCGGCTATTGTCGGTATCCGGCCCCAGCTGGACCATGCCGAAGGGCAGCGCCGGTCCCGGGAAGGTATGGCCATGCCCGCCGGTGCCGATGAACAGATCGGGCCGCGCAGCCTCGAAGGCGGCGGACCAGGCGGTGCGTGGCAGCGCCGCCGCGATCGCGGCGGTACCGCTGCCCAGCAGCAATTGACGACGGGTGGTGATGATCCTTCTCCTGTTCAGGTCCTGCGCGCTCATTTCGGCGCGCTCATCGAGAAGGGCGCATCGGCCTTGCGCGCGCCCCAATTCTTGTTCGGCGTCGGCCCCATTACGAAGCGCAGCGTGCCGCCCGCCTGCAGCGCCTCGCGCGACAGCCACGGCTTGGTGTAGGCGCGGCCGTTCAGGGTGGCGGACTGGATGTAGACATTCTCGGCACTGTTGTTCGCCGCCTCGATCGTCAGCACCTTGCCGCCCGGCATGGTGAGCCGGACGCTGCGGAACAGCGGGCTGCCGACCGCATATTGCCCCACCGTCGGTGTCACCGGATAGAAGCCGAGCGCCGAGAAGACGTACCAGGCCGAGGTCTGGCCGTTATCCTCGTCGCCCGGATAGCCGTCCGGGGTCGCGGCATACAGCTTGCGCATCACGTCGCGGACATGGGCCTGCGTCTTCCATGGCGCGCCGGCCCAGTCGTACAGGTAGATCATGTGCTGGATCGGCTGGTTGCCATGGGCATATTGCCCCATGTCGACGATCTGCATCTCGCGGATCTCGTGGATCACCTGGCCATAATAGCTGTCGTCGAAGATCGGGGCGGTGGCGAACACCGAGTCCAGCCGGTCGACGAACTTGGCGTCGCCGCCCATCAGGTCGATCAGGCCCTGCACGTCCTGCATCACCGACCAGCTGTAATGCAGCGCATTGCCTTCGGTGAAAGCATCGCCCCATTTGTACGGATTGAACGGCGTCGCCCACGACCCGTCCTTGTTGCGGCCGCGCATCCAGCCGCTCTCGGGATCGTAGAGCTTGCGGAAGTTCTGCGCGCGCTCGGCATAGAGGCGGGCGTCGTCCTTCTTGCCCAGCGCCGCGGCGAGGCGCGACAGCGAGAAATCGGCGGTGGCATATTCGAGCGTGCGCGCGGCATTCTCGTTGATGCCGACGTCATAGGGCACATAGCCGAGCTGGTTGTAGTATTCGACGCCCTCGCGGCCGACCGCTTCGACGACCTTGCCTTCCTTGTCCCGGGGCCGTCCCTGGCTGGTCGTCGCGTTCTTGATCATCGCCTCGTAAAGCGGTTCGATGTCGAAGCCGCGCACGCCGCTCAGATACGCATCGGCGATCAGGTTCGCCGAGTTGGAGCCGATCATCACGTCGCGGTATCCCGGGCTTGCCCATTCGGGCAGCCAGCCGCCTTCCTTGTAGGTGTTGACCAGCCCCTGCAGGATCTCGGCATCGCGCTCGCGGTACATCAGCGCGAACCAGGGGAAGACCGCGCGCCACGTGTCCCAGAAGCCGTTGTCGGTGTACATGGGGCCCGGATGCACCTGCCCGTCATAGGGGCTGTAGTGCACCTGCCGCCCTTGCGCGTCGATCTCGTAGAACATGCGCGGGAATTGCAGCATGCGGTAGAGCGCCGAATAGAAGGTGCGGCGATTGTCGAGGTCGGGATCGGTCACGCGGACGCGGCCGAGCTCCTTCTCCCACGCCGCCTTGGCCTTGGCCTTGGTCTGCTCGAAGCCGTCGCCGCCGATCTCGCTGGCAAGGTTCCGCTCAGCCTGTTCGGGGCTGATGAAGGACGAGGCGATCTTCACATGGACCTGCTCGCCCGCGCGGGTGGCGAAGCTCACCACCGCGCCGACATGATCGCCTTCGCGCTGCATGTCGGCGGTCAGCTGCCAATTGTCGTCCCAGCTGCGCGTCACCGCGAAGTCATGGTCGAACTCGGCGACGAAATAGTTGCGGAAATTGCCCGGCACGCCGCCATGGTTGTTGCGCACCCAGCCGCTGATCCGGCGGCGCGCGCGATCGATCGTGACGCTCGATCCACCGGCGAAGGCATCGAGCACGATGTGCGCGTCATCGGCCTTGGGGAAGGTGAAGCGGAACTGCGCGGCGCGCGCGGTGGGCGCCACCTCGGCGGTCACGTCATAATCGGCGAGGTAGACGCGGTAGCTGTACGGGTGGCTCTCCTCGGCCTTGTGGCTGTACCAGGAGGCGCGCTCGGCCTCGCGAATCCGCACCGGCCCGGTCTCCGCCATCAGCGCGAAAGCGGCATAATCGTTCATCCACGGGCTGGGCTGGTGGGTCTGCTTGATGCCGTTGATCTTGTTGTCATGGTACATATAGCCCCAGCCGCTGCCGGGCTTGCCGGTGACCGGCGTCCAGAAGTTCATGCCCCAGGGCACGGCCACCGCGGGATAGGTGTTGCCGTAGGACAGCGCATAAGTGGAATCGGTGCCCATCAGCGGATTCACCAGATCGACCAGCGCCTCGCCGCGATCGGAGGGCTGGGCCCAGCCATGGGTTGAAACCAGGCCGGCGACCAATGCCGCCGCACCGACGATCGACCGCAGCGCGCCTGCGCGGCGCGGTTTGCCCCTCGACACGATCCTTCTCCTTCTTGCCCCTGCGACGCGTGCCGCACACCGTCCGCGCACCCGCTCGCTCTGCCCGCATCGGGCGTGCGCCACGGTGTCGCAATCGACAATCAAATTGTCAATTAAGCAGCGGCGTTTCCGGCGTGGCGCCGCCCGTTCCAAGCAGGGAGCGTCGCCGGGAACCGCCCAGACGGCCCCGAAACATCCGGATTCGGGCGCGTGCATCCGGAACGGACTTGCCATGCCGCACCGCAATCCACATGGTGCCGCTGCAGTATTCGCAGCGAAACTCGGGGTGTGGGGGCGAGCGATATCGATCTGGCGACGCAGTTCGCCCAACTCTTCGCGTGCAGCGAAGCGGTCGCGGCCGAGCTGGCCTCGGCGGCGATGCTCCGTCGCTGCCCGCCGGGATCCACCATCGTCCACCAGGGGGAGCAAAGCAGCCGCGTGCTGGTGCTGCTGGAGGGCCATGTCCGCGCCGCGATGGTGACGCTGGACGGCCGCGTGCTGCAGGTGGCGGAATATCGCCCGGGCGACATCTTCGGCGGCGTCGATGCCGGCCGCGAGCAGGCCACCGACTGTACCGCGACGAGCGCCGCCCACCTCGCCAGCTTCGCCACTGCCGAGTTCTACGCGCTTGCCGAACGTCACGCCTGTGTGGGGGTGGTGCTCGCCCGCACGATGGTGCGGCAGTTCTCGGCGCTGAGCCATCTCGTCTCCGCCCGGCTGACGCTCTCCGCCACCGGGCGGGTGCATGCCGAGCTGCTGCGGCTGGCCCGCGAGCAGGACGGCCGCTGGATCCGCCCCCTGCCGGTGCTGTCGGACCTGGCGCTGCGGGTGCAGACCGCGCGCGAAACCGTGTCGCGCGCGGTGTCGGCGCTCGAACGGCGCGGGATCGTCCAGCGCCACGAGGAGGGGCTGGAGATCGTCGCTCCCGCCCGCCTCGAAGCGCTCATCGTCTGAGGCGGGGCTTCAGCGCGTAGAGCGTGGTGGGCGCCTGCCCGACCAGCGCGATTTCCCCCACCAGCTCGGCCCGGCCCGCGTCAGCCTCGCAGGCGGCGAGGCTGGCGGCAAAGGCCTCGCTGGCGAAGGTGGCGCCCGGCGCGGTCACGCCCAGCATGCGCTCCGCCACGTCGAACGCGCCGCCCAGCAGCACCGGCGCCCCCGTCACCGGATCGTCGATCTCGGCAGCGAGGCCGATGTGCAGGGCCTGGCGGAACGGGCCGGTGCCGCCCAGCGCCGCCGAAAGCCGGACCGCCGCCGCATAGGCGTCACGCGCCCCGTCGAAGGCGACCAGCAGGCGCCGCGCCGTCCAGCGGACCGCCAGCGTGCGGGTGGCGGACAGCGCCTGCCGCAAGGCGGGCAACCGGCCCGCGACATCGCGATCGAGCGCGACGAAATCTTCGGCGTCGGAACCGAACAGGTCGACGGCGAGGACGGCGACGATCTGCGGCGCGGCGCGTTCGGCACCCAGCGGCCCCGAGGGCGCGCGCAGCGGCAGCAGGTGCTGGCGCCTTCCCGCCCTGCGCCAGATCCCCCCGGCATTGGCGCTTTGCCCCACCTCGTCGACCGAGCCGGGGCCGAGCAGCAACTGGACCGCTTCGGATTGCAGCACCCCGGCATGCATCGCCGCCCGCCCCATCGCGACGAGATCGGCGAGCCGGATCGACGGCGCGAACGCCGCCGGGCTCGCCTCGCCCATTTCCTGCACGCTCGCCGCCTCGCCCAGCGCCGCCTCGAACCGCGCCACCCAGCTTTCGCCGTGCGGCCGCACCGATCGATCGACAAAGGCCGCGACATTGCCGGGGAGCACGACGTGGAGCTCGGCATCACGCGCGATCAGGCGCTCGGCGATCAGCAGGTCGGCGCCCGCTGCAAGCGCACCATAGCCGAAACCCACCCGCTCCTCGGCGAGCAGCGTGTCGATCGCCTCGGAAAGCGCCGTCACCTCCTCGGGCAGGCGCATATGGCCGGCGAAGTGCAGGCTGCGGGGTGGACGATAGGAATCGAGCCAGTCGGCCGATGCCCCCTGCTCGGCCAGGATCACGCCGAACTGGCGCAAGGTGGAGGCGTGATCTTCCCACGCCCGCGGCGCCGCCGCGATCGCCTTGGCCAGCGCCTGCTCCGCCGCATCGCGCTTGCCCGCGAGCAGCAATGCCTCGGCCTCGGTCGCGCCGAGCCAATAGGGCGTCTCGTCCGGAACGCCCGCCTGCAGCAGCTCCTGCACATCCGCGGCGAGCGCCCGGCTGCCCGCCGTGTCGCCGGCGATCAGCGCGAGCGTCGCCGCGTTGATGAGCGGATAGGGGGCCGGTGCCAGCTGTGCCGCCGCGCCATAGGCCGCGGCCGCTTCGCGGGCATGCTGCCGCCGGGCGTCGCCGGCGAGCAGCAGCGCCTCGTCCTTCAGAAGCCTGCCCCGAAGGCTGAGCACGGCAGGATCGTCCGCGACGCGGTCATACCCCGCGTCGCGGAACATCCGCCAGGCAAGAT
>JAPJRE010000059.1 GCA_030824725.1 Sphingomonas sp. | reverse complement strand
CAACACCTCCACTTTGGCACATCGATGCCGTCGGGGGGCGTCCACCCCATCAGCTAATTGGCAGGGCGCATGGACCGTGACGGATCTACGAGAAGCCCCACATCCTCGGTGCCTGCAGCGATGTGGATAGCGGTAGCAAACAATGGGCCTGATGTTCCCCTACCCCGCCGCCAGCGCCGCGCGGATGCCGTCGATCACGAACTGCACCGCCAGCGCCGCGAGCAGCACGCCGAGCAGCCGCGACACCACCGCTTCGATCTTGGCGCCGACGATCCGCATGATCGGCCCCGCCGCCAGCAGCGCCAGCACGCACAGCAGCAGCACCGCCAGCATCGCCGAGAGTACCACCGCGGATTGCTCGATCCCCTTGCTCTGCGCCATCAGCAGCATCACCGAGGCGATCGAGCCGGGCCCGGCGATCATCGGCATCGCCATCGGGAAGATCGAGATGTCGACCGGATCCTCGGCCTTCACCTTCTCGGCGCGGTCCTCGCGGCGCTCGGTGCGCTTTTCGAACACCATCTCCAGCGCGATCAGGAACAGCATGATGCCGCCGGCGATGCGGAAGGCGTTGAGGCTGATCCCCAGCGCATGCAGCAGCGCCTCGCCGAACAGCGCGAAGCCGAGCAGGATGATCGCGGCGACCATCACCGCGCGCACCGCCATCGCGCGGCGATGCACGGCATTGGTCCCCGCCGTCAGCCCCGCGAAGATCGGCGCGCAGCCGGGCGGGTCGATGATGACGAAGAAGGTGACGAAGGACGAGACGAACAGCTCGATCAAATCGCGTCTGCCTCGAGCGTTACCCCCGCATTGCGGTGCGCGGCGACCAGCGTGTTGCGCAGCAGGCAGGCGATCGTCATCGGGCCCACCCCGCCCGGCACCGGCGTGATCGCGCCCGCGACGCTCGCCGCGCCGTCGAAGTCGACATCGCCGACCAGGCCGTTGTCGGTACGGTTGATGCCGACGTCGATCACCGTGGCGCCGGGCTTGAGCCACTCGCCCTTGACGAAGTGGGGGATGCCCACCGCCGCCACGACGATGTCGGCATGGCGGAGATAATGCGGCAGGTTGCGGGTGCGCGAATGGACGAGGGTCACCGTCGCGCTCGCCTTGGTGAGCAGCGCCGCCATCGGCTTGCCGACGATGTTCGAGCGGCCGATCACCACCGCGTCCAGGCCGGACAGGCTGCCCAGCTTGTCCTCGAGCAGCATCAGGCAGCCGAGCGGGGTGCAGGGCACGAAGCCCTCCAGGCCGGTGGCGAGGCGACCGGCATTGACCGGGTGGAAGCCGTCGACGTCCTTCTCGGGCGAGATGCGCAGCAGCACTTCCTGCTCGTCGATATGCTTGGGCAGCGGCAGCTGGACGAGGATGCCGTCCACGCTCGCATCGGCATTGAGCTGGTCGACCAGCGCGAGCAGGTCCGCCTGGCTGGTGTCGGCGGGCAGCTTGTGCTCGACGCTCGCCATCCCGGCCTCGCGCGTCTGCTTGCCCTTGGAGCGGACATAGACGGCGGACGCCGGGTCCTCGCCCACCAGCACCACGGCAAGGCCGGGCACGCGCCCCGCCGCCGCTTCGAATGCAGGAACCAGGGTCGCGATGCGGGCGCGCAGGCCCGCGGCAAATGCCTTGCCGTCGATGATCTCAGCCGTCATGCCCCTCGCCATAGAGGCTGCGGGCGATCTGTTCCAGCGCCGTAGCGTCTCCCGCGATCGAAAGTCGCTTGAGTCGCGACGTCTCGCCCGCGATCAGCGTCACGTCGCGCTTGGCCACGCCGAAGGTCTTGGCAACGAGCGGCACCAGCGCGGCATTGGCGGCGCCCTCCACCGGCGGCGCGGCAAGCCGGGCGGCGAAATGCTCCTCGGTGCCCGGCCCCAGCACGTCGCGCGACGCCCGGGGCGTCACGCGCACGGCGATCTCGAGTCCCGTGGCGCTAGGCCGCCAGGCCGGCACGGCTCAGAGCGCGGCGCCCGCGATCATCATCGCGATCCGCGGGATCACGATGTTCTGCAGGATGTAGAGGATCAGCAGCACGACCAGCGGCGAGATGTCGAGCGCGCCGAAATCGGGCAGGATGCGCCGGATCGGGCGGTAGAGCGGCTCGGTCATCCGCTGCAGCGCGGTCCACACCGCACGCACGAAATCGCTGTGCGTGTTGATGACGTTGAACGCGATCAGCCACGACAGGACCGCCTGGATCACGATGATCCACCAGACGATGTTGAGCACCACCTGCACGATCTGCAGCAGCATCAGGCCAATCTGGGTCAATTCACTCTCCGCGACACCGTTTCAGGTGCGATATAGGATGAAATCCGCGCCGGACAATCAGGCGTGGACGAGCGTGCCGACGCCCTGGCGGGTAAAGATCTCCAGCAGCATGCCGTGCGGGATGCGCCCGTCGAGGATCACCGCCGCGTCCACACCCGCCGCGACCGCGTTCACGCAGGTCTCCACCTTGGGGATCATGCCCCCCGAGATCGTGCCGTCGTCCTTCAGCGCCTGCACCCGCGCCGCATCGAGATCGGTGAGCAGGTCGCCGGTCTTGCTCAGCACGCCGGGCACGTCGGTGAGCAGGAAGAAGCGCTTGGCGCCGCAAGCGCCCGCGATCGCCCCCGCCATGGTATCGGCGTTGATGTTGTAGGTGTGCCCGTCCGCACCCAGCGCGATCGGCGACACGACGGGAATGAAGCCCGAAGCCGCCAGCGACTGGAGAATCGAGATGTCCACGGCAACGGGCTCGCCGACGAAGCCGAGGTCGACATGCCGCTCGATGCCCTGCAGCGGATCGGCCTCGGTGCGCTGCACCTTCTCGGCGCGGACCAGGCCCGCATCCTTGCCCGAAATGCCCACGGCCTTGCCGCCGGCCGCCGCGATCCAGGCGACGATTTCCTTGTTGATCGATCCGGCCAGCACCATCTCGGCGATCTCGGCGGTCGCCTTGTCGGTCACCCGCAGGCCCCCGACGAAGGTCGATTCGACGCCGAGCCGCTTGAGCATCCGGCCGATCTGCGGGCCGCCGCCATGGACGACGATCGGGTTGATCCCCACCGCCTTCAGTAACACCACGTCTTCGGCGAAGTCGCGCGCAAGCTCGGGATCGCCCATGGCGTGGCCGCCATATTTCACGACGAAGGTGGCGCCGGCATAGCGCTGCAGATAGGGCAGCGCCTCGGTGAGGGTCTCGGCCTTGGCGAGCAGCGCCGGATGGGGTGCGTGGTCGGTCATGCGCGGCCCTTTAGAGCCGCTCAGGCCCTACGTCCATCGAGAGCGCGACCGAGCGCGACGGCGCCGGTGATCAGGAACGGCACGAGCACGATCGACAGCACCACCTTGGTGAGCATCTGCCCGCCCATCAGCTCCAGGATCGGCCGCGTGCCGAGGAAGGAGATGCTGATGAACAGCACGGTATCGACGATCTGCGACACCACGCTCGCCACCATGCCGCGGAACCAGACGAGGCCGCCCGGCCCGTCCCGCCCGCGCAGCTTGTTGAAGATGAACACGTTGAGCGTCTGCGACGTGCCGTAGGAGATGAACCCGGCGAGCATCATCCGCATTCCCTGCCCCACCACGATCGGGAAGGCGGCGACCGCGGGCGGGTACATGCCCGCATCGGCCGGCAGGATCAGCACCAGCTGGATCAGCGCGGCGGACATCAGCAGCGGCACGAAGCCCAGCCGCACCAGCCCGGTGGCGATCGCCTGGCCGTGCAGCTCGGCAACGGCGCTCGACAGCACGACGAGCAGCAGAAAGGCGAAGATTCCCGCCTCCACCGCGAGCGGCCCGAGGGCGACCTGCTTCACCCCCAGCACCCCCGCCATGCAGACCATGCCGCCATAGAGGATGGCGTAGACGAACAGCGAACGGGGGATGGCGAGCTTGGGGGTATCCATCGCCGGGTGCTAGCGCCAAAGCCCGCCGGGTGGAAGATGGTGTGAGGGGTGGGTGTTCGCGCGGGGTGTCTGCCGTTGCGCGGCTCACGCGCCCTGCGACCGGGCCGCAACATCATATATGTGTCTGACTTCTGACCCCAAGACTTGCGCCAAGGATGCAGCACGATAGAAATCCTTCATGGTATTCCTTGCAGCTCTTCTTCTCGCTTACGCGCGCCCTCCTGTCGCAGCGACATCTCTCGTCGAATTGACGCGTGCAGACTGCGCAGCGCCTACGTTTGACAAAGAAAAGGGTGATATCGGAGACCGTGCCATCATCTCGGATGATGGCAGCAAGGTCGTCGTGCAGTGCGGCGACGGGGTGGTCAAATCTTGGCGCCTGGGGCAACCCAAGTTCACGCCGCTCGGCATCATGCCACTGTTTCGGGCCGCGCAAATGCAAGGCATCATCCCAGCCAACCTGCGCTGCCCGCAATCCTCGTTGCTTGGCGATGCCGTGCATATCGAAACGGATTGCGACATTCTCGATCACGATCGGGCGAGGAAGACCTATGTTCTCAAGAGCGCTGGCGACTCGCTCGCGTTCCTGGTTTCCGGCAGCCGGCTCGTTCGCGAAAGCAGAATAGGGCAGGTATTCGGCAGTCTGCTCCCCGGCATCCCAACCAGATTGGCGATCGTGAACGGCAAGGGCGAGCCCGAGCTTTTGCAGTCCCTTCGGATGGCCGACGGCGCTACGGCCTTGCTCGCCCAACTACCAACCCGGAACATGATTTTCGAGAACGGTGAGGGCCGCACGACTACGGTGGCATACGCACCGGCGCACCAATCGATCATTGTCGCCTTTAGCGGTGCATTTCGGGTAGCAACCGAAATGACCTATGTCCGAGCGTTCAGCGAAGCCGGCGTGGAGCGGTGGCGCATTACCGCCAAACTACCGCCAAGACAGGATTCCCTGATCGTAGGGGACAATTCCAAGCTCATACTTCTCGCATCCGGCAGATATGCCCTCTTCGCAAAGACCAGCGCCCGTGATGCTTGCGACCTTGTCGACCTCAAGAACGGTACGACTGCTGCCTCGCTATCGGGATGGCCCTTGGCGACCTCGCGCGACGCAAATGTCGTGCTGATAAAGGAGGCAAACGAAACGCTCTCGTTGATGCGGCTGGATCTTGGCGCCTGAAGGGCGTCGCCAGGGCCTCCCCCGTCCCGCCCCGAAATGTTTCGTGCCGCGTCGGAAGCATCGCAGGTTCCCTAGGCGCTGCCCATCTGCCCCGCTTGCCGGGCCGTTGCGTGCAGCTATGGTACCGCCCGTCATAGTCCCCGGGGGATTCCGCTTCGATGCCGTCCATTCGCCTGTTCTGCACCACTGCCCTGATCGCGCTCGCCGCGCCCGCGTTGCCCGCCGTCGCCCAGCAGACGCCCGCCGCCACCGCCCCGGCGCCGCTCGCCACGCTCGTCGATCAGGTGAAGCTCCCCTATGAACAATTCACCCTCGCCAACGGCCTGCGCGTGATCGTCCATACCGATCGCAAGGCGCCCGTCGTCGCGCTCTCGGTCTGGTACGATGTCGGCTCGAAGCACGAGCCTGCGGGCAAGACGGGCTTCGCGCATCTGTTCGAGCATCTGATGTTCAACGGCTCGCAGAACGCGCCCGGCGATTTCTTCGAGCCGCTCAAGCAGGTCGGCGCCACCGATCTCAACGGCACCACCTATTACGACCGCACCAATTATTTCGAGACGGTGCCCAGGCCCGCGCTCGAACGCGCGCTGTTCCTCGAAAGCGATCGGATGGGCTGGCTCACCCCGGCGATCACCCAGGGCGTGCTCGACGAGCAGCGCGGCGTCGTCCAGAACGAGAAGCGCCAGGGCGACAACCAGCCCTATGGCCTGGTCGACTACGCCCTGGTCGAGGGCCTGTTCGGCAACGGCCCCTATGGCCATTCGGTGATCGGATCGATGGCCGATCTCGACCGTGCGAGCGTCGCCGACGTGAAGGGCTGGTTCCGCGACCATTATGGCCCGAACAACGCGGTGCTCTCGCTCGCCGGCGACATCGACGCGGCCGAGGCGCGCCCGCTGGTCGAGAAATATTTCGGCCGCATTGCCGCCGGCCCGAAGAGCGAACTGCCCAAGGTCACCATCCCGACGCTCCCCGCCGCCAGGACGGTGGTGCTCAAGGACCGGGTGCCCGCCATCCAGATCACCCGCAACTGGGCCATCCCCGGCCTCAACGATCCCGATGCCGCCGCGCTCGACGTGTTCGGCCAGGTGCTGGGCGGCCTCGCCAGCTCGCGGCTCGCCAATGCGCTGGTCCGCGAAGAGAAGCTGGCGGTGAGCGCCTATGCCTATGCGGAGACCTTCTCGCAGGCAGGCATCTTCACCATCGGCGTGACGCTGCAGCCCGGTGTCGATCGGGCGCTGGTCGAGAAGCGGGTCGACGCGATTCTCGCCGAGCTGATCGCCAAGGGCCCGACTGCCGACGAAGTGCAGCGGGTCGCCACCACCAATGTCGCCGGCACGATCAAGGGGCTGCAGTCGACCCGCGCCCAGGCGGCGGCGCTGGCCGAGGGCCTGCTCTATTCGAACGACCCCGGCTTCTTCCGCAAGCGGCTGGAGGAAGTGGCACGGATGACCCCGGCCAAGGCGCGCGCCGCCGCCGCCAAGTGGCTCACCCGCCCCGCCTTCACGATCGTCGTCGAGCCCGGTGAGCGCGAGGCCTATCAGGAGGCCGCCGCCGTCGCCCCGGCCAAGCCCGCCGCCGAGGAAGCGATCCCCAAGGGCGATCGCGGCGCCATGCCCGATGTCGGCGCGATCCGCGACATCCGTTTCCCCACCGTCACCCGCACCCGGCTGGCGAACGGGATCGAGCTGATCTACGCGCAGCAGACCGCGGTGCCGGTGACGCGCATGGTGTTCAGCTTCGATGCCGGCGCCACCGCCGATCCGGACGACCGGCCCGGCACCCAGAACCTGACGCTGTCGCTGATGGACGAGGGCACGACGAGCCGCAATTCGGTGGCCATCGCCGAGGCAAAGGAGCGGCTGGGCGCCGACATCGACGGCGGCAGCTCGTCCGATCGCACCTATCTGATGCTCGGCGTGCCGAGCGCCAATCTCGGCGGCGGCGTGGAGCTGTTCGCCGACATGGTGCGCCACCCCGCCTTCGCGCCCGCCGAAGTCGAGCGGCTGCGCGCCACCACGCTCACTGCGATCCAGTTCGAGCTGAGCAGTCCGCAGGGCCTCGCCAACCGCGCGCTTCCCGGGCTGCTCTACGGACCGGCCAACCCGTACGCCAAGCTCGCCAACGGCTCGGGCGATCCCGCCGTGGTCGCCAAGCTCTCGCGCGACGAACTGGTCGCCTTCCACCGCGCCTGGATCCGCCCGGACAAGGCGAAGGTCTTCGTGGTCAGCGACCTGCCGCTGGCGCAGGTGAAGGCAGCGCTCGACGCGCGCTTCGGCGACTGGAAGGGCGAAGGCGCGGGCGGCGTCAAGGCGTTCACCGCCAAGCCGCAACAGGCGAGCCCGCGCATCGTGCTGGTCGATCGGCCCAATTCGCCCCAGTCGCTGATCGTCGCCGGGCAGATGACCCCGCTCGATCCGGCCAGCGACCTGCTCGTCGCGATCACCGCCAACCAGGTGCTGGGCGGCGGCTTCCTCTCGCGGATCAACATGGACCTGCGCGAGGCGCGGCACTGGTCGTACGGCGCCGGCGGCGGGTTCAACTGGCTCGAGCACGCCGTGCCCTATGCGGTGAACGCGCCGGTCCAGGCGGATCGCACAGGGGATTCGATCAAGGCGATCCGCGACGATGTCCGCGCCTTCCTGACCACCAGCGGCGTCACCCCGGCCGAGCTCGCCCGCGAGATCACCGGCAGCACCCGCGAGCTCGCCGGGCGATTCGAAACCGCCAATGCGGTGCTCGGCGCGATGCAGCAGAACGACATCCGCCACCGTCCAGACGATTATTACGACAGCATCGCGCAAAAATATCGTGCGCTCACCGCCGCCCAGCTTGACGCTGCGGCACGCGGGGCACTCGACGTCGATCGCTTCGTTTGGGTGGTGGTGGGCGACGCCGCCAAGGTCCGCCCGCAGCTTGACAGCCTCGGCTTGCCTGTCGAGGTGGTCAGCGCGACTTCTCTGGCGGGGAAGGCCCCGCCGGCAACCAAGTAAGCAGGAGAGATCCAAATGGCGAATGTGGATGGCAGCTGGAACACCGTGACCAAGTCGCCGCTGGGCGACCAGCAGGCGGTGCTGACGGTCACCAGCAACGGCGACAGCTTCACCGGCAATTTCAATGGCGCGATGGGCCAGACCGAGATCAAGGACGGCAAGGTGAGCGGTGACACGCTGACCTGGTCGCTCGACATCTCGGTGCCGATGCCGATGACGCTCACCTGCGAAGCGACCGTCAATGGCGACAGCCTCGACGGCACCGTCACCGCAGGCGCCTTCGGCAGCTTCCCGATCACCGGCACCCGCGCCTGATCGAAGGCCGGCAGCCGCGGATCCCGGGGCTGCCGGCAGCGCGCCGCCCGCCCGTCTCCGAAAGGGACGGAACGGCGCCGCTGTCATAAAATCGTTACGCAAACGCAACCGAACTGACTGCGTTTTCCCCTACCGGCCTCATCAAACAGGGCAGATCCAGGGGGCTATCATGACATCGCAATCGAAGTTGATCCTCGCGTCCGGCGCGAGCGTGCTGGCGTGCATCCTCGCCACCGCCGCCGCGGCGCAGACCGCCGACCAGCAGGCCCAGCCGCCGGTCGAGAATCTGGGCGAGATCGTCGTCACCGGGGCACGCCCGATCGCCGAATCCGAAGCACTGGCACTGCGCATCCAGCGCGCCTCGGATTCGCTGGTCACCGTGGCGGCCGCCGACGGCGTCGGCCGCCTGCCCGACCAGAACATCGCCCAGGCCGCCAGCCGCCTCCCCGGTATCGCGGTGGAGCGCGACCAGGGCCAGGCGCGCTACATCTCGCTGCGCGGCGCGCCGAACTACTGGACCACGCTGTCGTTCGACGGGATCACCGTCGTCAGCCCCGAAGGCCGCGACGCGCGCTTCGACTCGATTCCTTCGGCGATTGCCTCGCAGATCGTCGTCTCCAAGGCGGTGACGCCGGACATGACCGGTGAGACCGTTGCCGGCAACGTCAACGTCATCACGCGCTCGGCCTTCGACTATAGCGGCGCGCACTTCGCCGGGAAGGCCGGCTACGGCATCGCCGAGCTGGGCGATCGCAAGCAATATGAAGTCTCCGGCGTCGCCTCGGACCGGTTCAAGGTCGGCGAGGGGGAAATCGGCGTGCTCGTCTCGGGCAGCTATTTCCAGCGCGGCATGATCACCGACAATTTCGAGACCGATTACGAGCGCGTCTCGCAGGACCAGCGCCCGGGCAACGCCACCCGCTTCTGGGCCGCGGAGGCGGAGAACAAGCTCTATCGCCTCACCCGCCGCAACTGGTCGGCCTCGGGCCGGGTCGACTACAAGCCCGACGACAGCAACACCATCTCGCTGCGTTCGATCTACACGATCTTCAAGGACGACGAGGCGCGCGACAATTACCGCTTCGACCTCGACGACCGGCAGAGCGACCTCGTCGCCAACACCGCCGATTGCGCGCGCACCGTGAACCCCACGCCCACCACCACCGGCTATGCCGATGTCTGCATCGGCAACACGCCGGCGCGCGGCACGATCTACGGCATCGACATCCGCCAGCGCTCGACGCTGCGCGCCTTCCGCCAGTCGATCTTCACCAACAGCATCGTCGGCGAGCATGATTTCGCGCCGGGCTGGCACCTTTCCTGGGTGGGCAACTACACCGAATCCAAGGACGATCGCTCGGTCGTCGGCGAAATCGCGTGGGACAGCCCCAGCACGCGCACGCTGCGCCCGACCGTCGACTATGACTTCAGCGATCCCAATCGCTCGCAGCTGCGGCTGTTCACCACCAACCAGCTGAGCGGCCCCACCCGCTATTCGGCGGGCAACCGCGTCGTCGCGATCGACAGCTTCACCAAGGCGCCGTCGTCGCTGACCGTGCTTGACGCGATCGACACTACCAAGGCCTATACCGGCCGGCTGGTCCTCGCGCGCGAGACTCGCCTCCTCGGCAGCGATGCGGTGCTGAAGGCCGGCTTCCAGTTCGACCAGCGCACCAAGGTGGCGGATGAAAAGCAGATCCTGCTCAACACCGCGACCCAGCTCACCGCGGTCGGCATCCCCACCAACTATACGAATTTCTCGCTGAACGACGCCTTCGCCGGCGCGCTGCCGATGGAGTACACCTTCCGCTATTTCGACGAGGACAAGATGCGCGCTGCCTCCAAGGCGGCCCGCGGCCAGTTCGCCTTCACGCCCAACACCGCCAACAATTACGACGTGCGCGAGCGCATCTATGCCGGCTATGTCATGGGCACGCTGCGCTATGACTGGGGCTCGATCCTCGGCGGCGTGCGCGTCGAGCGGCTGGAAAACCGCGGCAAGGCCGTCGCCACGCTCGGCGGGGTGAACGCGCCGCTCACCGCCAGCTCCAGCCAGACGCTCGCCTTCCCCAGCCTGCACATCAACTACAATGTCGACGACACCAAGAAGCTGCGCCTGTCGTTCAACTCGGGCGCCGCGCGCGCCGATTACGACCAGATGCGTCCCAACGTGGTGATCAACGATACCAACCAGACGATCTCGGGCGGCAACCCGGCGGTGAAGCCCGAGCGCGCCTATGGCGTCGACGGCTATTTCGAATGGTATGTCCGTCCGCAGGGCTATCTGATGGTGGGCCTGTTCTACAAGCGGGTGGAGGACGTGCTGTATCGCCAGTCGCGCACCTTCGGCTCGAACGCGCTGGACACCAACGGGATCGACCGCTCTTCCTATGTCTTCTCCGGCATCACCAATGGCGGCGACGGGCGCATCTTCGGCGCCGAGGCGGCGGCGCAGCTGCAGCTCGAACCCTGGACCGGCGCGCTCGGCCTGCCGGACTGGATGGGCGGCTTCGGCATCTCGGCCAATGTCACGCTGAACGACAGCAAGGTCACCAAGCCCGCGCTCGGCACCGCCGTGCCGGCGCGCAAGGTGCGCCTGCCCGGCACGTCGGACCTGATCTACAATATCGGCGGCTATTACGAAAAATACGGCCTGTCGCTCCGCGTCCAGTATCAGCGCCGCAGCGACTGGCTGGACACGATCGCCGACGACCTCGCCGACGCGGGCGACACCTATTGGGCGGCGGACGAGGAGATGGACATCTCGGTGCGCTACGCGATCACCAAGCGCTTCGAAATCTATGCCGATGTGCAGAACGTGCTCGACCAGCCCGGCCGTCGCTATGCCGAGCCGGGCAATCTGCTCACCGCCACCGGCACGCCCACCCCGACGATCAAGTCGCAGACGATCGAGTGGGAGCGCTTCGGCCGCCGCTACGCCGCCGGCATCCGGGTGAACTTCTGATGCGGGGCGCGGGGCTTTCCACCCTCGCCGCGCTGGTGCTGGCGGGTTGCGCCGGCACCGCGCAGCGCCCCGCGCTCTCGCCGCTCCCCACCGCAACCGTGGCGGCGCGCGGCGAGACCCAGGCGGTGCGCACCGCCAATGCCGATGCCGCCGATGATCCCGCGATCTGGCGCAACCCGGCCGATCCCGCCGCCAGCCTGATCGTCGGGACGGACAAGCAGGCCGGGCTGTATGTCTACGACCTGCAGGGCAGGCAGCGCTCGTTCCTCGACGCGGGCCGGGTCAACAATGTCGACCTGCGCGACATGGGCGCGCCCGGCATCATCGTCGTCGCCAGCGATCGCAACGATCCGCTCCAGGCCAAGGTCGACGTGCTCCGCCTCGATCCCGCGACCGCGACGCTCGCCGTCGTCGGCAAGTTCGCGGCCGGCGCCGGCGAGGCGTACGGCGTATGCCTCTACCAGGCGAACGAGAAGCTCTATGCCTTCAACGTCCTCAAGGACGGCACGATCACCCAGCTCGACCTGAGCAGCGGCGCCACGCCCCGCATCGTCCGCACGATGAAGCTTGCCACCCAGTCCGAAGGCTGCGTCGTCGACGATCGCACCCATCGGCTCTATGTGGCGGAGGAAGATGTCGGGCTGTGGCGCTTCGATGCGCGGCCCGACGGCAGCACCCAGCCGGTCCGCATCGCCGCCGCCGACGGCAAGCAAATCGTCGCCGATGCCGAAGGCGTGGCGATCGCCGCCGAAGGGCCGGACAATGGCGGCTATCTGCTCGTCTCGAGCCAGGGCGACAATGCCTATGCCGTCTACCGGCTCGCCGACGAGGCCTATGTCGGCCGCTTCCGCGTGGCGCCGGGCACGTTCGGCAGCACCGAGCAGACCGACGGCATCGCGCTGATCACCGGCGATTTCGGCCCGGCCTATCCCGGCGGGCTGTTCGTCGCGCAGGACGGCATCAACCCGCCCGCGGCGCAGAACTTCAAGCTCGCCGCCTGGGCGGACATCAAGGCCGCGCTCGGCCTTCGTTGAAGCGAAGCCGGGGATTGCACCCGCGCCCCGGCTTCCTACAAGGTCTCCATGACCGAAACGCCCAAGCCGCCCGTCGCCGCGACCCGCCCGCACAGCTTCACCCGCCACGGCATCACCATCGAAGACCCCTGGGCCTGGCTGCGCGATCCCGGCTATCCCGAGGTGACCGACAAGGACGTGCTCGCCTATCTCGAGGCCGAGAACGCCTATTTCGACGCGATCATGGCGCCCCACAAGGCGCTTTCCGAGACGCTGTTCCAGGAGATGCGCGGCCGCATCAAGGAAGACGAATCCACCGTCCCCCAGAAGGACGGCGACTGGCTCTACTGGACCGATTACGAGACCGGCGGCGAATATCCGCGCTGGTGGCGCAAGCCCGTCGCCGGCGGCCCCGACGAGCTGATCCTCGACGAACCCGCGCTCGCCGCGGGCAAGGAATATTTCCGCGTCGGCGCGGTCAGCATCAGCGAGGACGGCACGCTGATGGCCTATTCGACCGACGACAACGGCTCCGAACGCTACACCATCCGCTTCAAGGATCTCGGCACCGGCACCGCGACGGACGAGGCCATCCCCGGCGCCGCCGGCCGCTGGGGCGATGTCGCGATCGAAGGCTCGATCGGCAATCTCGTCTTCACCTCCACCGGCGACGCGCTGCTCTACGGCCTCACCGACGAGCATTGGCGCACCCGCACGATCAAGCTCCACCGCCTCGGCACCGATCCGGCGGAGGACGTGGTCGTCTATCACGAGGAGGAACTCGGCTTCTCGGTCGGCGTCGAGACGAGCAGCGACCGCAAATGGATCCTGCTCACCACCAGCGACCATGAGACCAGCGAGATCCGCCTCCTCCCCGCGCACGATCCGCTGGGGCAGGCGATCCTCGTCGCCCCGCGCAAGACCGGCCGCGAGTACGACGTCGACACGCACGGCGACACGCTGTTCATCCACACCAACGATACCGACACCAACTGGCGCCTCGTCACCGCACCGATCGCGGCGCCCGGCGAATGGACCGAGCGCATCGCCCCCTCGCGCCATTTCTACATGACCGGGGTGGCCTGCTTCGCCGATTTCTTCATCGTCGAGGGCCGCGAGGACGGGCTCGACCAGATCGAGCTGCACCGCTACGACGCGAGCGTGCCCCCGACGCGCCTCAACTTCCCCGAGGCGAGCTATGTCGCGGGCCTGGGCGACAACCCGGAGTACGCCGTCACCAAGCTGCGGCTCGGCTATGAATCGATGATCACCCCCGGCACCGTCCAGGATTACGACGTCGCGACGGGCGCGCTGGAGACACTGAAGGTCCAGGAAATCCCCAGCGGCTATGACAAAGCCAAGTATCGCACCGAGCGCCTGACCATCACCGCGCGCGATGGCACCGCCGTCCCCGTCTCGATCGTCTACCCCAAGGACTTCCCGCGCGACGGCACCGGCAAGCTCTATCTCTATGCGTACGGCGCCTATGGCCACGCCATCCCGCCGGGCTTCTCGACCAGCCGCATGTCGTTCCTCGATCGCGGCATGGCCTTCGCCATCGCCCATATCCGCGGCGGCGACGATCTCGGCCAGCACTGGTATCACGAGGGCAAGCTGGAGAAGCGCACCAACAGCTTCCACGATTTCGTCGACGTGGCGAAGGGGCTGATCGCGCTCGGCTATACCGCGCCGGGCCGGATCGCCATCGCCGGCCGATCGGCGGGCGGCGAGCTGATGGGCGCGGTGGTCAATTCGGACCCCGAGCTGTGGGGCGCGGTGATCGCCGACGTGCCGTTCGTCGACGTGCTCAACACCATGCTCGACGAGAGCCTGCCGCTCACCCCCGGCGAGTGGCCCGAATGGGGCAACCCGATCGAGGACAAGGCGGCGTTCGAGCTGATCCGCAGCTACAGCCCGTACGACAATGTGCGGGCACAGACCTATCCGCCGATGCTGATCTCGGGCGGCCTCAACGACCCGCGCGTGACCTATTGGGAGCCCGCCAAATGGGCCGCCCGCCTGCGCGCGACCAAGACCGACGACAATATCCTGCTGCTCAAGACCAATATGGGCGCCGGCCATGGCGGCAAGTCCGGGCGGTGGGAGAGTTTGCGCGAATATGCCGACGAGATGGCGTTCGTGCTTTGGCAGTTGGGGGTGGAGGGGTAACCCTACTTGAAGACGGCCTAAATGCCCCGCCTTCAATATGACGGGGCAATTAGCTTTTTTCCAACGCGATGATTGTTCCCCTATCTGCGGAATTTGTCCATCAGGTTTATGACGTTGAAGTTACCCCAGCATCGTTGAGAAAGCTGAGACCCTGCCGGGGGAAATGCTGCGTGAATGACCTTAATGCCTTTGGACTGCAGAAAATCTGCGACGGGCACAAAATCTCTATCTGACGATACGATGATCGCGACATCATAGGCATTTGACCAAGCGAGGCTGACCAGATCTGTGGCCATTCTCGTATCAATACCCTTT